>JAZQDP010000039.1:0-7304 GCA_045546875.1 Thermoguttaceae bacterium
CAGTAGGCAAGAGAGAGTGGTAAGTGGTAAGTGGTAAGTGGTAAGTGCAGCGCATTGCGTCCTAACCACTAACCACTTATAACTTACCACTATTCCCTACTCCCTATTCCCTACTCCCTACTCCCTACTCCCTACTCCCTACTCCCTACTCCCTACTCCCTACTCCCTATTCCCTACTGCCTACTGCCTACTGCCTACACTCCCATGAAACGAGAATTGAGAAAACTGTTTGACTCGCGCGTCGAGGCGGTTTTGAAGACGCTGCCGGCGGAGGTTATGGATATAATCAACAACGAAGTTCCACTGCTGGTAGAGGATTACCCGTCAGACGAAGTCATGGAAACCATGGGAATAGAATATCGTCACGAACTGTGCGGGTTGTTTACCGGAATCGGGATTCCAGAGAAATCTATTGAAGCCCCGCCGATGACGCCGGACTCCGTCGTGATTTATCGAGAGGGAATCATCGTTCAGGCGTTAGAATCGGACGAGTCGCTGTCGGATGAATTCTTTGAGCGCCTCGACCCGGAACTGAATTTACTTAAACCGTCCGATATTAATTTAGAACTCCTGGACGAAGAAATCCGCATTACGATTTTGCACGAATACGGACATCTTCACGGTTTGAGCGACGACGATTTAGAATCGCTGGGATACTGAGGAATGCTGCGAGAAACGAGTGATTGAAAGGCGGTAGGAGGAAGGCAGTAGGCAAGATGCAGTAGGCAGTAGTGAGGATCGGCGCAGCCCGAGTGTAACCCCGTGGGTGTAAGCGCAGCGAACGGAATTACGCTTACTGGCTCCCCGCCACGGGGCGCCGGGTTCAAATTTAAGGGTTCGCCTTCGGCGAACTGAGTAACTGTTTTTTCTGGGGGCTTACACACCCCGGCTCGCCCGGTCGCTCCGTTACCGCCTTCCATTATCACTATTTCTCAGCGTCAGCCGTCGTTGTAACAGGTTCTGCCGTCATTTTTCGATTTTTTTCGCAATTTGTAGCCACAAACCCCTTGTAATGAGTCGTTGAATTGAATATACTAATCATTGGACATTGACTCCTATTGTTGTAAATGTTGTCAAAAAAAAGTATTATATAACAATTTGAGAAAATGTACACCCTTATTTTGTTTTTTGTGTTTTTTACCCACAGATTTTGTTAGAGAGCCTTTAACTATTAATCGGGTATTATTATGTCAAAACGATTATTGCTTTTACTACTTGCATTATCGACGCTGTTGATTGTAGTAGCAATCCAATTTAAGGATGATTTCCTTTTTGCTGTTGGTTTATCTCATTCTTCCAAGATTGAAGATCATTCTGTAAATGAGGTCGCTGCTGCGAATAATAAAACAATTCAACAGAATCAGCAATCTGAAAACCAAACGTTTGACGAGTCAGAACTCTATTGGTATATTGATGACGATGAGGCAGGTCCGCCTCATGTTTTAGCAGATGGGAAATTAATTGAATTGGAAGACGGTATGGATTTATCAGGTAAATTGATAGAGGGGAATATTACAGGTTATCGAAAAATATATCACAATATAAATTTTTCCAAGTGCCATTTTAAAGGCGTCTTCATCTATGGTGTAGCTTTTTTTAACACGACGTTTAAAGACGCTATATTTGAAGGAAGAAATGGGCAAATCCATATTGCAGGAAAGAATATTGATTTTAATAATGTGAATTTTCTATTTATACATAATCCTATTTTAGATATATCTAATAAAGAAGATTTTAAAGATAAACTACTTCGACAACGAGAGGTTTTTGTTGTCTATGATGCAACAAATGAAGATTTATTATCACAAACATTGCCATATAAAAAGAAACGCTTGGATTCATTAAGATTTATGGTGTATGGTATAGATAATAAACATGATTATTCAGATTTCTGGTTTGTTAATATGCTTATTCCTTACAATCCTGAATCTTGTTATCGTAATTCATGGTTTCAATATAGTTCAATGTCTTCCTTGACAAATGAACAGTTTCTTTCAACAATGAATTATAAATTTCGTATTTTTGAGGGAATATCGTTCAGTAACATTGATTTCGCAACTTATGCTAGACCAGATTTTATGAATTCGCATCCTTCAGAAAATACTCTTTTGGAAAATAAAGAATTGTCAAATGCAGTATTCGTAAATTGTAAATTTGGTTCTTCTATGCGTGGAACAAATATAAAAGATTCCGTTTTTACCAATTGTATATTTAGGGAAGAAACCAACCTTACCATTGAACAAATCAAGTCAACATGGAATTACAGGAACAATCGCATGGATTTAGTTAAACTTCCGCCGGACTTGCAAAAGTATTTCGACGAAGAAAAGGCATCTGAAAAGTAAGACGCGAGCAGACGCCCATGCTGAAAAGAATCATAATCAAAGACCGCTCGTCTATATAGACAAGCGGTCGAATTATGTTAATCAATCTATTTCTCAGCGTCAGCCGTTGCTGTAACAGCTTCCGCCGGAGCGGATTCTTCTTTTTTCTCGCCTCCGGTGATGGACGGCAGGATGTCGACGCCGGCGACTTCTTTCATGACTTCGAGCATCGGCGGGAGCGTTTTCGCCATGCCGGTAAGCCAGTTGCCTGTAGCCGTCTGACCGTCTTTGCCAGTCCCGTCCCACACGACGACCTTGTCGAACTTGATGTTGGAAATCGCCTTGGCGGAGGACTCGATCAGGTTGTCGAAATGTTCCAGCATGAGGAGTTTGAACGCAGATTCCGCGCCGCCGCACGCTTCGATAATCTTCTGAAGACCTTCGCCTTTTCGAGCGAGAATTTCGTATTCGCCGCGGGCTTTGGCTTCCAGTTCCGCATAGATTTCCGCCGCGCGGCCAGCCGCCTCAACGCGACGCTTTTCGGCTTCGGCTTCCGCCTCGACGATGATTTTCGCCTTTTCGGCTTTTGCCGGAGCTTCCAGTTCGGCGCGGCGCTGGGCTTCAATGCGAATCGCTTCCGCTTCCGCCGCCTTTGCCAATGCGAGATGTTCCGCTTCCTTAACGGCGGCTTCTGCAACGGCTTTTTTCGTACCGCCCGCCTGGAACGCTTCCGCCTGTTTGATCATCAACTCGGCTTTAGACGCCGCAATAACGGCTTGAGAAATGTTTTCGCCCTCGATTGCCTTGGCGTTGGCGTCTGCCAGACGAATTCGCATTTCCCGTTCCGCTTCTTTGATTTCCGCTTCCTTCTGGAACTCTGCCTGCTGCTGAGCGACGCGTTCCTGTTTGGTAAACTCGGCAACCTGAATGTTCTTGTCGCGTTCGGACTTTTTAACTTCGGCTTCCTTCTGGAACTCCGCCTGCTGTTCGCCGATAATTTGTTCTTTCGCCAGGTCAGCCAGACGAATCTGCTGATCTCGTTCCGCCTCGCGAGTTCCGATGTTCATGTCGCGGTTGGCTTCTGAAACGCGAACCGCTTTTTCCCGTTCCGCGTTAGCAACGGCGACGGCTCCCATCTTTTCGTTTTCCGCAACGTCGCCGCGCGCTTTCTGAATCGCTTCAGACGCTGCTTTCTGACCAATCGCTTCGATGTACCCGGACTCGTCGGTAATGTCGGTGATGTTGACGTTGATGAGAATCAGACCGATTTTTCGCAGTTCCGGTTCCAGAGAATGCTGAATCTTTTCCAGAAACTTGTCACGGTCGCGGTTGATGTCTTCAATCGGCATGGAGGCGATAACCTGTCGCAGCTGACCGAAAATGATGTCTTCCGCCTGCTTTTTGATTTCCCCGAAGGACAAGCCCAGAAGTCGAACAGCCGCGTTTTGCATTAGGTCGTCGGACGTGCCAATGGCGACCGTAAACACGCTGGGGACGTTGACGCGGATGTTTTCCAGCGACAACGCGCCGCGCAGAGGAACTTCAATCTGCATCGGTTCCAGGGACAGCCAATCGTATGACTGAATAAATGGCTTGACGAATCGAGCGCCGCCGGCTACGCATACCGCTGACTTGCCCTGCTCTGTTTTTCCATAAATTACGAGAATCTTATTACTTGGACAACGTTTATAACACCTGAGAAACAGGATAAACAAGCCAAATAAAAACAAAACGACAAATCCAATAAAAAGCGCCAGGTAAAACGATGAAGAATTCGTTATCTCTAACCACCATGGCGTTGGCGCTGCTGATAAAAGCGTTGTCATAGTTCAACCTCAATTACATTTCTGCGGTTAAAAACCGCAGTAAAAACAATATTTCTCGAAAATAAGGGACATTCCCTCAATCCGTCTTATCTTACCTAGATTATACTATTTTATTCTAAAATATGACGATAAAAATTAAAATTAGAAAAGAAAATTGGAAAAATTAAATAAATACGCAAGTTATAACGATTATAACGATTGTATAAACGACATTTATCTCAGTATTTTATACACTTTGTCAATTGGCGGGTTCAACGATGGCAATGCGACCGTCAACAACGTCTTTAACAATTACCGTCATTCCAGGGGACAAAGCAGCTCCGGGCGTCATCGCTTCCATCTCGTCGATTCGTCCTTGAATGGATAGCTGAATTTTGCCGGTATTGCTTTTATTCGCAGGGATTGAAACGTACACAGTCGCGGTTTTACCTATTGCCGACTCTAAATGTACGTTTCCGTTAGACTGAAGTCTATTGAAAAATCCCAAAATAAAGGCAACAATAGCTCCGGCAATCAAACCGCCCGTCAATGCAAGCGAAAAGCCGATCATAGGATGAAGCTTTGCGCTGTCTGCCCATAAGCCAATCACGCCAAAAAAGGCGCTGACAGCAACAATTACGCGAAAGCTCAAAAAACGCGCTAAGGAAATCATACTTCCATCGTCAACGTCGGCATCGCCTGAATCCGCGTCTCCGCCACCCAAATCTGCATCCGGCGAATCGGCAGGAACGTCTGCGTCCTCAAATCCGCCAATGCCTATAATCATCATCAAAAACTGAATGACCATGATCAAACCGCCAACAATTGCGCAGATCAAGTAAAGGCTATGGATGCCATTGGTCAACAAATCGGTAAAGGCTGAAAGTATTATCATGACTGACAATTGAGTGGGTAAAGGTAAACAATCAAAACATAATTACCGTCTCTATACTACTAATACGAATTATTTGAGAAAAAACAACCGCTAAAAGAAAAAATTTTCAAAAATTTCTTGATTTTTGTTTTACAAGGGTTTATAATGAACGGAGAAGAGTTTCTAGCTGCTAGCTACAAGCCGTTAGCTTTTTACTTGTGGCTTCCAGCTTTAAATGTCAATCTCTAAGATATAAATTCCACCAAGCTAATAGCTAGAGGCTAATAGCTAAAAGCTCCTTCCCCTCCCCCTGCCATGAAACATTTATTATTAATTATCGTCGCCGCGCTGATTAGCGCGTTTTGTCAAACCGAAATTCAAGCGGCTGATCCCGCGCCGTGGAAAATCGTTTCCAGAGAGAACGTTGCGTCGGTCTGGTCGGGAAATCCCGTTCAGTTTGCGTTCGTTCAAAAAGAAGGCCATCTGTTTATCGGATTCTATTCCGGCGAGGACAAGAGCATGGTTATCGGTCAGAAGCAGTTGCCGGACGGCTCTTGGAAGTTCAAAAAACTGGATACGAAAATCGGCTGGGATTCTCACAATTATATTACCATCGCCTTTGACCGGGACAATTGTCTTCACGTCTGCGGGAACATGCACTGCGTTCCTCTGATTTATTATCGATCGGCAAAGCCGCTGGATATAGATTCTCTTGAACCGATAAACCGCATGATAGCGACGGGAACGACGATGGAAGAGCTGCGTCAGGCGCGGGAAAACAGAGTTACGTATCCAACGTTTATGAGTTCTGTCGACGGCGCTTTGATTTTTACATATCGCGACGGGGGGTCTGGAAACGGAAGTCAGCTGTGGAACGTTTACGACTCGGATTCCAAAACGTGGAAACGTTTTCTGGACGCTCCCATGTTTGACGGCTTGGGATTGTGCAATGCCTATTTTAATGGTCCGGTTAAAGGACCCGACGGCTGGTATCATATTGCGTGGGTTTGGCGGGACACGCCGGACTGCGCCACGAATCACGATTTGTCATACATGCGAAGCCGGGACCTGATTCATTGGGAAACCAGCCAGGGCGCGAAGTTGACGCTTCCTGTAACAGAACAGACTGGCGAGGTTGTCGCGCCTCTGAAAAACGGCGAAGGACTCCTCAATCCGCTGGTTCAAATCGGGTTTGACGCGCATAATCGCGTTGTGCTGACGTATACCCGTTACGACGAGAACAAAAATAATCAAATCATGCAGGCGCGGTTGGAAGACGGCGTCTGGAAATATTATCAGACAACGGACTGGACGCACAGCTGGGTCTTCTCTGGAAGCGGGTGCATTCCGAGCGAACTGTCTTTTTCTCCCGTTCGATCCGAAAACGGGAAGATATATCAGTATTGGAACCGAAAATATGAGAAGTCTGGGGAGTTTGAACTGGACGGCGAAACGTTCAAACCCATCGGCGGCGCTCCGGCGAAATCGCACATCCCGGCGGAATGTTACAAAGTCGAGAATACGCAGGAGAATCAAGGTCGGAAAGTCGCCACGGTAACGGACGCGTCCAATCCAAATCGAATGTACTTTTTCGCCTGGGAGACGCTGCCGATAAACCGGGACAGACCGCACAACGTCGTACCCCAGCCCAGCCAGTTGAGAATGTTTGTTTTAGAACGAGAGTAACAAATAGCGCTTATGGAGTAGCGCTTCGCATCCTATGCACTAGTCACTATGCACTATGCACTAAGTACTAATATTAAATCGGAGTTAATACAATGTTAAAACGACTTTTAACCGCAGGCGTTGTCGCGCTTGCACTTATGATGAATGTAACAGACGCTGACGAGACGCAAAATCCGTCTGCGACTTTGGAGGAGAACTTTCAGGCGGCGCCTATGATCTTGCCGGGCGACAAGATTTCTCTCAAGCCTCTGCCGTTATGGCATACAAACGGAATCCTGACGGAAGAGTTGATTGACGAGTTCTTTGAAAAGGGAACGGAAAACGGGTTTGGCGGGTTTACGTTTTTACCGCTCGGTCGGACGCAGCCGAAGTACCTCTCGGAAGGGTATTTCAAGCTCTTTGGGAAAGTTCTCGAATCCGCCAAAGCGCGGGGCGAGAAAATCGTCTTCTATGACGACGTCGATTTTCCGTCCGGTTCTGCCGGCGGGGCTATGCAAGCGCAGTTTCCGGACTACTGCGTCAAACGTCTGGATATGGAATCGTGGACTCAAACCGGACCGAACCCCAACGCGGAGTTCGTCTTTTCGCGAAAGCTGAATCAGAACTGGAAAGACG
>JAZQDP010000040.1:0-37680 GCA_045546875.1 Thermoguttaceae bacterium
GTCAATTGCTAATTGCTCATTGCTAATTGCTAATTCCCCTCCCCCCTGCCCGGTTGAATTATCTTCAAAACTTGCTATAATTCATTCATCTATAATATTTACAACAACCCGGTTTTATCGGAGAAGGTTTCATCATGAGTAAAACGCGAGTAGCCATTTTAGGCGCGACGGGGTTTACCGCCAGCGAATTGATTCACCTTTTTGCACGCCATCCGTACGCGGAAATCACCGCTTTGACAACGCGGAGCGAAGATCGTCCGCACGTTGCCGACGTCCATCCGTCCGTCCGCGGGCTTCTGGACTTGTACCTCGAACCGCTCACGGACGACGAACTGGCGGCGCGCGCCGATTGCGTTTTCTGCTGTCTGCCGCACAAGGCGTCGGCTGACCGCGTGCCGGGATTGCTGGATCGCGGAATGAAGGTCATTGACCTCTCTGCCGACTACCGTCTGGACGATGCGCAGACGTTTACCGAATGGTACGGCGAAACTCACCCTGATCCGGATCGGCTGGGCAAGACGCCGTACGGGTTGCCGGAACTGTTTCGGGATAAAATCACGGGGGCGAATCTGGTTGCCAATCCGGGCTGCTATCCGACGTCGTCGATTCTGCCGCTGACTCCCTTGCTGCTCAACGGGTACATCAAGCCGGACGACATTATTATCGACTCCAAGAGCGGAACCAGCGGAGCGGGGAAATCGCTCAAGCCGGGGAATATGTACTGCACCGTCAACGAAAACTTCCTGGCGTACGGCGTTGGCACGCACCGTCACAGACCGGAAATCGAGCAGGTTATCGCCCGCAAGACCGGGACGCTGCCGTCCGTGATTTTCACGCCTCATCTGGTCGCCATGGACAGAGGCATTTTCACAACGACGTACTCCCTTCCCGCCAAAGAAGCGGACGAAAAAGAGCTTATCGCCTGTCTGCAGGACTTCTACAAGAACGAACAGTTCGTTCGCGTTCTGGACGTTCTGCCCAACGTCAAGGCGGTGGCGCATACCAACTTCTGCGATATGACAGTTCGGGTCGTCCGTAACCGCGTTATGACGCTCAGCTGCATCGACAACCTCGTCAAAGGCGCGTCCGGCGCCGCTGTTCAGAACTTCAATATTCTGTACGGATACCCGGAAAATACCGCTTTGATTTAATTATAGCTTTTAGCTTTTAGCTGCTAGCCATTAGCTTTGTGGTCTAGTAATAAAAACTAGGAGCTAGGAGCTAGAGGCTAGAAGCTTTTCCTACTGCCTAATCCGTTCGCCTGACGGCGAATTTTCCGGGGGCTTACGCACCCCGGCTCGCCTAAGCGTAACTACGCTCCCGCTGGTCGCTCCGTTACCGCCTTCCATTCCCTACTCCCTATTCCCCATTCCCTAAGATGATTGATAAACCCAGAATCGAAAAAGCCGTTCGCGAAATCCTGCTTGCCATTGGCGAGAATCCAGACAGAGAAGGTTTGCTGGAAACGCCGTCGCGAGTCGCCAGAATGTACGAAGAGATTTTTTCAGGGCTGGAACAGGATCCAGCGGTTCATCTGCAAAAATTCTTTACGGAAGAGTATAACGAAGTTGTGCTGGTAAAAGACATTTCCTTTAACAGCATGTGCGAACATCATCTCATGCCGTTTTTCGGGAAAGTGCATATCGGGTACATTCCCGGCGGGAAGGTGATTGGCTTAAGCAAGATGGCGCGGGTAGTGGAAACAATCGCCCGCCGTCCTCAGATTCAGGAACGCATGACGGAATCTATCGCCAATCTGATGGTCGATAAACTTCACGTCAAGGGCGTTGCGGTTATTGTCGAAGCGGTTCACACGTGCATGACAATGCGCGGCGTGAGAAAGCCGGGTTCAAAATGCGTAACCTCGGCGCTTAAAGGCGTGTTCATGAAAAACCCCGCCGCCCGCAGCGAGTTGATGACCCTCATTTTCGGGCATGGGCACGGTTCCGGCGTGTTCGATATAGATTAACGCCGTTTTCTTCAGACGATTATTCTCACGCGTCCCGGTCACAGATTTAACGGATTAAAACTACAGAATCAAACTGGGATAATCTGGAGCGTTCCAAATTATCCCAGCTGTTAATATACTGAAATCTCTTGAGTTTTTCCGAAAAAGGAGCTATTAGTTCCTGGCTTCTAGCCGCTAGCCTGGTTATTCTTGTTTCTTGCGATAACGCACGAATTATGTTTATCAAGCTAATAGCTAGAAGCTAGCAGCTAGAGGCTAAATTTCGGAAAATTATTTCAGGTATTCCACCCAGATGTTGCGGTACTGGACGTGGTTTCCGTGTCCCTGGCAGTAAACGCCGCGGGCTTCTCCCTGCTTCGGCTCGCCTTTGCAGCCCGGCGTGTTGGACTTGAGTTCCAGGTCTTTGTAAATTTCCTGACCGTTCTGCTTGATTGTAACGCGAGCGTTTTCGACTTTCTTTCCGTCCGCCCATTTGGCTGGCGTGAAGTAGATGTCGTACGCTTGCCAGGTCAGCGGAGGACGGCAGGCGTTGAACGCCGGCGCGGCTGCCTGATAAATGCCGCCGCATTCGTTGTTGAGTCCCTTCAAGCCAAAGCTGTCGAGAACCTGACATTCGTAGGCTTCGGCAATGTAAACGCCGCTGTTGGAACGACCCTGACCGCGATCGTTCGGACGGAACGTAGTGAGGAATTCAATGTGCAGATGATACGGCGTGTCCGGTTCAAAGGCATTGGTGAAGAATTCCGCCCAAACGGTTCCGGCTTCTTCGTTGAGTTTGTATCCTTCTTTGAGGTTGACGGTTTTTCCGTCGAACAGGACGAAGGCGCCTTCCGGGGCTTTGGCGCCCAAAGCGGGATTGGCGCGATCAACTTTTGCCGCGGTTTTAACGCTGCCGTCCGGATAAACGAAGTCGATTTTCTTTTCGGAAACGTTCAAAACGGCTTTCAAGCCAACGCGATTCTCAGGAACCGGTTTGACGTCAGCCCCATCAGCCAAAATTTGGAATCCGGTGCATGGGGCGGTAACGACGTTGCCGTCGCGCGAGCCGGAAAACAGAACCTTGACGCGTTTCGCCGTCCAGCCATCGCCGGGGAATCCGCCGGGATAGCCGACAAAGTCAAACTTGCCTTTTCCAAGAGCAATGACCTGAACAGCAAACTTCTTGCCGTTGTCCATCGTGTAGAGGTACTCGCCTTGAGCCTGATAGTCGATGAAGTCTTCCGCGTTTTGTTGTTCAATTTGATTAACGCTTGTATACTCTTGAGCGCTTGCGGTTGAAAAAACGCAGAACGCCATCGCAACCGCCATAACTAAACACAATCGTTTCATAAAACAACCCTTTCTTAAAAAATGAAAAAAACTACAGCAAAGGAAAACGCAGCGCCGTTGTTAAGGGTTATTTTCCTGCACAGGGGTGTGACGGTTTTCCTTTGATTCTCTTTACGTTCGTTTATTTGCTGACCTTTTTTGTCTTGAGTCCCTCAGCCACGTTTTCGAGGAATTCATCTATGTGCTGCCGAGCTTCAAAGCCAACGATCATCACGTCTTTGTAAGGCATTTGAGTAACCGCAATCGTTGACCTCTTGCGTCCTTCCGGCGTATTGATCGACCCTTCTCCGAGGACTTTCATAATAATGACGCCCTTGCCGTTTTCCTTCGCGGTTTTACAAATTGCAACGTTTTGATCCCAGTCGCCGTCCATCTTTTGCCGTTCGGAATTGAGCCTGATGTGCATCGAGTCCACCCAGGGGAGCTTTGCAGCAATTTCAGCCGCCGTCAGCGCGTGACAGGAAACGCCGTGAGCGCGAATGAGTCCCTTTTTCTTGAGCTTTTCCAGCGGCTCGAACTGGTATTCAAACTTCTCGACCCAATGGGGGGACATGAGGCAATGAATGTTAATCAGGTCGATGTAATCCGTATTGAGTTCTTTCAGAAAACGTTCAATAAGCTGATCGGCTGGGAGCCGTTCTCGTTCCGGAATGCCTCCGCCGGGATGGCACCAGATTTTTGTGCTCAAAACGTAGCTGTCTCTCGGTTTGTCTTTTAACGCTTCTGCAACAATTTGATGGGTGCCGTAGGAGTCCGCCATGTCAAAAAACCGGATTCCGCAATCGTACGCGTAGCGCAGATTGTCGATTCCAATTTCTTTTCCCATCCTGTGCATATTGCTATTTCGCATACCAGCGCGAACGCCTGTGCCGAACCCGACTCTGCTCGTTTTGATTTGAGGCGTTAAATTGACAATGCCAACCGGATTGAGATCATTCTCGGGCGATTGCGCTGTGGCTCCAACGGAAGTTGCAACAGCAACCCCAGCCGCAGCGGTTTGAATAAACAGACGTCGTTTCATGGAAAAAGTTCTCCAAAATGAAATGTGAAATGAATTGTTTTTTCGTCGGCTCTGCGCCAACTTCACTCTATATTTTAATTAAGTTGCGAGTCGATGTCAACAGGGGCGCTAAAATAATCGCAGAAAAGGGAGACGCCTTTTGGGGGCGCTCAAAAAAGAAAATGGAGCGCGCCCGCAAATTCTGAATTCCAAAACTGCTCTTGACAGAATAGCGTTTTTTCTCTAAATTACCATCAGAAAACTATTGTGTTTAAAATATTGACAATAATTATTAATAAGGGATTTTGGACGGCTTTCCTCAAGCGGTCTAAAGTTCCGCTTTATCATTTTTGACTTTAGGAGAAATTCATGAAAACGTTTACTCGAATGTTAACGTTGTCGTTATTGATTGTAACCGGATTGCCCGGCATCGTTTTTGGTCAGCAAGGGGCGGCGACCCAGTCGGCAACGCCATCGCCAGAAACCATCGTTGCCCGCGTCAACAACGAACCAATTACTCGCGAACGCCTTGGGCAAGAGTGCCTGCTCTATTTTGGACGCGACGTTTCCGAAAAGATGATGAACAAATTCCTCATTCAAAACGAATGTCGTAAACGCAACATCGTCATTACCCAGGACGAAGTTCGGGTTGAAATTGAACGTCTTGCCAAATCGTTTAACTTGCCGGTAACGCAATGGCTCAACCTGCTTCGAGACGAACGCGGGATTAACGAACAGCAGTATTCGGAAGATATTATTTGGCCGTCGCTGGCGCTGAAAGCTATTGCTAAAGACCAAATCACCGTTTCGGATCAGGAAATCGGTCTGGCGTACGACCGCCTTTGCGGCCCCAGCGTCGAGGCTCGCATTATCGTTCTGGACACCCCGGAAAAAGCGGCTGAAATCCACAAGATTGTCGCTGCCGACCCGTCCCGATTTACCGCCATGGCGAAACAGCATTCCATCGACACCAACACCGCCTCTCGCGGCGGAATGGTTCCCGCTCCGCTGAGAATGCATACCGGGTTCCCCGAATTTGACAACGCGGTTTTCGCTCTCAAACCGGGAGAGGTTTCAAACGTTTTGCACGTGGGAAATCAGTATTTAATCGTATTGTGCGAAAGCATTCACCCGTCAATTAAAGATAAAAACCCGCTTAACGACGATTTGAAAAAACGAATCATCGAAGAAATCAAGGTTCAAAAGCTGTCAAAGGTTTCCAACGATATTTTTGCTCAGCTGCAACAAGCGGCTAAAGTTACCATTGTTCTCGGCAATCCTGAACTGGAACGTCGCTATCCAACAGCCGCAATCCTCATTGACGGCAAACAGATCAGCCGAAAACAGGTTGCAGAAAAAGCTATTGAACGTCACGGCGCTCAGGTCTTAAACGGTTTGATTCAATACGTTTTACTGGAACAGGCAGCTAAAAAAGCCGGTATTACCGTAACCGACCAGGACGTTGACAAAGCCATCGCGTCCATTGCCGCCGATTGTTTGCCGCCGGATAAAAATGGCGCGGCAGACGTTAACCGCTGGTACGCAACCGTTGCCAGAGAACACGGTTTGAGCCGGGAACAGTATCGCAAACAGGTCTGGACTCAAGTCGCGTTGACGAAAATGGTGGAAAAAGACGTCCGAATTGAAAACGACGACATTCAAAAAGGTTACGAAGCCAACTACGGACCGAGAGTTCGCGTTCGCGCGATTATCCTCAACAGCATGCGAAGCGCTCAGCACGTTTGGGCGGAAGCTCGAAAGAATCCAACGGAAAAGAACTTTGGCGATCTGTGCGAACAATATTGCATTGATCCGAACATTCGCGCGATTCGCGGCGAGGTTCCCCCGATTCAGAAACACGGCGGCATTCCTGAACTGGAATCCGAAGCGTTTAAGCTCAAAGCGGGAGAATTATCCGACATCATTACCGTTGGTCAAAACTTTATTATTCTCTTCTGCCTGGGACAAACGCAGCCGGACAACATTCCGTTAGCCGACGTCAAAGATATGATTATTAAAGACGTTCGCCAAAAGAAACTTGACATTTTAATGGCGCAGCAGGTTGAACAGATCAAAGAATCGTCCACGTGGGAAAATCTTCTCAACGGCGACGTTCATACGCCTCGCAGCGCCGTCGCCCCGGTTCAAAACGCTCCAATAGCGAATCCGAACCAAAAATAAACTGTTTTTTATTCGGAGTTTACGATTTGTCTAATCTAAACTCCGTTTTTTAATCCTTCCTTAATTCAGAGTACAACAATGTCCATCGAATATCCTGTCAGTCCGTTACGACAGGAAATAATTGTCGCGTCCAAAACCATCGTAGTCAAAGTCGGGTCTCGTTGCCTGACAGACGCCAACCGTCGTCTGGATCTGGATCAAATAAAGAATCTGGTCGAACAATTATACGAAATAATTCAAACCGGTCGGCGCGTGATTTTAGTTTCCAGCGGGGCAGTAGCCGCTGGCATGGACAGATTGCTTTTATCGCAGCGCCCCAAAGATCTGGCTCAGCTTCAAGCCGTTGCCGCCGTTGGTCAAAGCGCGCTGATTGAAGCGTACAATCATTTTTTGGCTCCGTATAACATTCCTGTCGCTCAAGCGTTGCTGACGAACGACGACATGAAAAATCGTACGCGTTACCTCAACATGAGAAACACGCTCAATGCGGCTCTGGATTTTCAGGCGTTGCCCATCATCAACGAAAACGACACTATTTCCGTTGATGAACTCAAAACCACCTTTGGCGACAACGACAATCTTGCCGCGCTGGTGGCAAACCTCGTCCAGGCGGAACTGCTCGTTCTCTTATCCGACATAGACGGTCTGTACAACGGCGATCCTGCCGACCCGAACTCGCAAGTTATTAAAACCGTTACCGGCATCGAAGACAACGTCAAAGATATGATTCACGACCATCTCAATTCCGTCAGCAAAGGCGGAATGAGCAGCAAAATTCGCGCGGCCCAACAAGTCAACAGCGCGGGCGGCTGTTTGATTATTGCCAAAGGACGCCAGCCGGACGTGTTGAGAAAAATTCTTGCCGGGGAAGAAATCGGCACCGTTTTCCTGCCGTGCGGAGAAACTCATTCCAGCCGGCAGAACTGGCTTGGGTTCGCCTCCGAACCGCTTGGGGCGGTTGACGTTGACAACGGCGCCGTTGCCGCGTTACAAAGTCAGGGAAGAAGCCTTTTGGCAAAGGGGATCAAGAGGGTTCACGGGCATTTTGACAAAGGAGACGTCATTTCGATTTGCAACGCTTCCGGCGAGGAGTTCGCCCGCGGGTTGTCAAACTATTCCTCCGACGACATTCAGCGCATTCGCGGTCTTCATTCCGATGAAATCGAAGAGGTTCTTGGGCAAGCTCCGTACGAAGAAGTTGTCCATCGAGACAATATCGCCCTCAGATAGCAAATCTGTTTGGAGATCGCAAATGACAAAAACCGTATTTCAACAGCCATAAATACAGGTATTCCCATGGGGTCGTTTCACAATAAAACATTTACCCGATACAAGATGCAAATCTCTCTTGACGGATGGAAATGCCCGCCCATTCGTCTTCCTGCGGGATTTGAAATGATGCCATGGTCAACGAATCTCATTCAATTGCACGGCGAGGCGATCTACAAAAGCTTCAAGGATTCGATTGACTCAGAGCTGTTTATTACGTTCACGCAGCAGTCGCGTTGTCATGAATTTATGCGGTATCTTGTCGGGAACGCCGGATTTCTTCCCAGCGCCACCTGGCTGTTGCGAGAAAAGACCGGCAACGCCGCCGCACGGTTGTTCAAGCTGCAAAGCGCCTATAAGCTCGCTGGCACGATTCAGGGGTTGATCAAGCCGGAATTCGTCGGAGGGGTGCAAAACGTCGGCATTCTGCCTGAATACCGAGGGCGAGGGCTGTCAAAGTATTTGTTATACTATTCGCTATGGGGGTATCAGCAAGCGGGGTTGAAACTGGTGGAACTGGAAGTTACTGCCGAAAACGACGTCGCTGTCAATCTGTATAAAAAAATCGGATTTCGCATTATTCAGACCTTAGAAAAAACGTCAACTGTCAAGTAATGGAGAACCAGAATGAATGAACCAAAAAACAATGTCGTTAATTCCCTGTTAAGAACTCTGTATTGCGAAAATCGAACAGACATATATCATGTAAACAATTGTATATTGTTTTTTGCTTTTCTTTTTGTAACGATTTTTTGTTCATCCGGTTACGGTCAGATTCAGGAAGGGTTTCCGTACACGGCAAAGGTTTGCGTTCGCAACGCTGCCGCGCGAAGCGGTCCCGGGCTGTCATTTTACGCAACGCAAAGCCTCCCACCCGGTTCGGTAGTTGAAGTCTATTGCGAATTGCCAACCGGTTGGGCGGCAATCCGACCTCCGCAGGGTAGTTTTTCATGGGTCAGAGGCAAGTTCCTCGAATCGATGCCAGACGGTACAGGCCGCGTTACGGAAGACAACACCGCCAGCGGGGTGGGGTCTGCCCTGCAAGACAGCCGGGACGTTGTTCAGGTTCGAATGAACAAAGACGAACGCGTCGAAATAATTCAAAAAACCAACATCGGCGCGGAAGAATGGTATCGAATATCTCCTCCGTCTGGCGAATTCCGCTGGGTTAATCTAAACGACATCTTGCCGGACGACCCTGTTCGCCGCACGCCTCAGCAAACGCAGCGCAGTCAAAATCCAAGCGCGTTAGCAGCCAGCCCTGTTCCTTTGCCGGGCAGGCGTTTTCAGCCGGGTATGAGACCGCAGCCGCCGGTTCCGTATCCCCCCAGACGTCCACAAGGCATGTCTGACGATGAATTCTATCGCGAGCTTACGGCTCTCGAACGCGGCTGGGATGCGATGCTTCATTATCAGCCGTCTTATTGGCGATCGGGAGAACTGTTACAAAGAGCCATGTACCTGAAATATTACGCCAACACGCGTGATAAGTTGGCAAGAGTTGACATTCTCATCTCCCGGCTTCGTCGAGCAAACGAAATGGAACGAGCCGCAGGAGTTCCGCAGCCCGGAAGACCCGGATATCCTCCCGCCGTTCCTCCGCCCCCAACGAACCCGCTGATTGACCCCAACGCTCTTCCGCCCGGAGCGAAAGCGACTGTTTTGCCGGGCTTGGAATCCTCGTCGGCAGAGTTCCATCAACAGCTTGCAAACGCAGCTGCGCCCTACCCGCTTCCTCCGCCGCCGGATGCCGCTATGCCCTCTGCCGCCTCACAACACAATATCGATACGTTGTTGCGTGCAGATGAACTGGAAAAGAATTTGCGATTGGACGGAATAGGAATTCTCGCCCCGCTCCCTCAAGGGTCGGTTGAACGGCTCCCAATTCGCTGGGCGCTGTTAGACGCTAACGGACAGGTTCGGTATTACGTCTCCCCGTCTTTGGGCGTTCATTTTAAGGGGATGGAAGGGCAAGTTGTGGGCGTTATCGGCTCTCGAGAATACCTGCCCAACAATGACAGACACATTCACATTACTGTCAGAAGAATTCGCCCTTTGTAAATTAAACGCTCAATGAATTGAGGCAATGTCATGAAAGTTTATACGATTATACCTGCGCGTTACGCTTCAACCCGGCTTCCGCGTAAAATGCTTTTGAATGAAACGGGAAAACCGCTTATCGTTCATACGTACGAATCCGCTGTTAAGGCGAAAATTCCCGCCGGCGTTTGCGTCGCAACAGACAACGATGAAATTTTCAATGCCGTTACGCAGTTTGGAGGTCAAGCAATTATGACCAGCTCCGACTGCGCTTCCGGCACAGACCGATTGGCGGAAGTTGCGCGAAAGATGCCGGACGTCGATATTTTCGTCAACGTACAGGGCGACGAGCCGGACATGAACCCCGACACAATCGACCGCTGCGCTCAATTGCTAATCGACAATCCCAACGCTGTCATGTCAACAATGGCGATTCCGATTCGCGTTAAAGAGAAGGTCTTCGACCCGAACTGCGTTAAAGTCGTGTTTGATAAATCCGGTCGTGCAATGTACTTCAGCCGCTCGCCAATTCCGTGCGCTCGAACGTGGTCAGACGAATTGCTCAGCATCTCCCCTGCCCTGTACTGGCAGCATTTGGGAATCTACGCCTACCGACGAAAGTTCCTTCTTCAGCTTGGACAGATGCCGACGTCGCCCATCGAAAATACGGAAAAGCTGGAACAGCTTCGCGTTCTGGACGCGGGGTATTCGATTATGGTTGGGGAAGCGGACGGCTGCGCTATTGGTATCGATACGATAGAGGACTATAAAAAGTTTGTTTCTAATTATAATAGAAAATGAGGAATAAAATCAGACGCAAGGCGTTTTCATTACAACTAACCAGAGAGAGAAAAATATGAAAACTTCAAGACGACAATTTTTAGGCATGACCGCGGCGGCTCTTGGCGTTCCGATGTTAATTCCGCGCTGCGTTTTGGCGCAAGACGGCAAGCCGGGTGCAAACGACAGAGTTCATATTGCCGGCATCGGCGTTGGGCGTCAGGGAACGTACGACATGGATCGGGCGTTTCGCGTTGAAACGGCAAAAGTCGTTGGCTGCGCTGACGTCTATCTGCCCCGCGCTCAAGACAGGGCGAAGAAATGGGGCTGCAATCCCGATACGGACGCGGTTTCAGATTATCGAAAAATCCTTGACCGAAAAGACGTCGACGCGATTCTCACTGCAACGCCGGAACAGTGGCGATCTCTGATTTGCATTCACGCCGCCCAGGCGGGAAAGCACATCTATGCGGAAAAGCCCATGTCGCTGACCATTGCGGAAGGTCGTCTGATGGTTAAAGCGGCGCGAAAGGCGGGCGTCGTCTTCCAGGCTGGCTCAATGATGCGTAGTTTGAAAATCGACTATCGCAGCTGCAAGTTTATTCGCGACGGCGGGCTGGGCAAGATTTCCAAAGTCGTTGCCGCCAATTACGAATCGCCCTGGTTCTACAACATGAAAGGAGTGGAAGTCCCGGCGGGTCTGGACTGGGAACGCTGGTGCGGTCCCGCGCCGCTGGTTCCGTATCATCCAGAACTGTTTATTCCTCGCGGCAAGCCGGGCTGGCTGTCGTTCAGACCGTTCTCCGGCGGAGAAATGACGGGCTGGGGAACTCATGGATTGGATAAGATTCAATGGGCGTTGGGAATGCAGCATACCGGTCCGGTCGAAATTATTGTAACAGGCGACAAACTCGAGCCGCCAACTTACGATAAACCGGAAACCGCAAAACGCGGGAACAGCATTTGCTGTCAGCCGCGCCTGGCGTTCAAGTACGCCAACGGTCTTGTCGTCAAGCTGGGCGACGACGATGGCAAAGAGGGCAACCGCGGCGGAGGAATCTTCTTTGGAGAAAAGGGCAAAATGGAGGTTTGGTTTAACAAAGTTACCGCCAATCCAAATGAACTGGTTGACGAAGCCGGCAAGATTGAAGTTCCGGAGTTGGTTGCCAAAGAAAAGGAACTGGGACACGAAGCCCACATTCGCAACTGGATCGAATGCATCCGCTTTGGCGGAACGCCTCTTGACGACTGCGAGATCGGACATCGCACCGCGTCGCTGTGTCACATGCTCAATATCGCCCGATACGTTGGACATTCCCTCAAGTGGGACCCGGAAAAAGAAGTTTTCGATTCCGCCGACGCCAACGCCATGCTCGACCGAGAACGCCGCAAGGGTTACGAACTTCCGGAGGTCTGAGCTAAACAAATGAGTTTGAGATGATCAATGATGAATCGGCGTCTGTGTTCTTCATTGATCTTTTCATCTATTAAATCATCGGTTCACCCTGTATTCTAACCAAAAAAGACAAATGAGAGATTAAATATATCAATAATTTCCCGCGTTTGACCTGTTGAATTTCAATTGAGATTCTATTATAATAGGTAATATACTGAGTGAATCTTAAAAAAAGCAGGAGCTGTATTTTGGAAATGTCAACGGTTCCCTGTTCCTCACAACTAACCAAGGAGACATGAATATGAAATCCACTCGACGAGAATTTTTAGGCATGACCGCGGCGGCGCTTGCCGTTCCGACGCTGATTCCCCGCAGCGTTTTGGCTCAAGATGGCAAACCGGGCGCGAATGACAGAGTTAATATTGCCGGCATCGGCGTCGGTCGCATGGGAACTGGCGACATGAATACGGCTCATCACATTGAGACGGCGAGAGTCGTTGGCTGCGCTGACGTCTATCTGCCCCGCGCTCAGGATAGAGCTTCAAGATTGGGCTGCAATCCCGATAAAGACGCCGTTTCCGATTACCGTGAAATTCTGGACAGATCAGACGTTGACGCGATTATTACCGCGACGCCTGAACAGTGGCGTTCTCTGATTTGCATTCATGCCGCCCAGGCGGGCAAACACATCTTTGCCGAAAAGCCGGTATCGCTGACAATCGCCGAAGGTCGTCTGATGGTCAAGGCGGCTCGAAAGTACAACGTCAAGTTTTCAACCGGCTCCATGCAGCGCAGTATGACTCCCAACTATCGCGGCTGCAAGTTCATCCGTGACGGAGGATTGGGCAAGGTTACCAAAGTCGTTGCCGCCAATTACGAATCGCCGTGGTTCTACGACATGAAAGCGGAAAAGATTCCGGACGGTCTGGACTGGGAACGCTGGTGCGGTCCCGCCCCGCTGGTTGCGTTCCATCCTGAACTGTTTATTCCTCGCGGCAAACCGGGCTGGCTGTCGTTCAGACCGTTCTCCGGCGGCGAAATGACCGGTTGGGGAACTCACGGATTCGACCAAATTCAGTGGGCGCTGGGAATGCAGGAAACCGGTCCGGTTGAGATTATCGTTACCGGCGATAAACTCGAAGCCCCGACCTACGACAAGCCGGAAGACGCTCGACGCGGAAACAGCATTTGCAATCAGCCGAAACTGGCGTACAAGTACGCTAACGGCATTGTCGTCAAACTGGGCGACGACGACGGTAAAGAAGGCAACCGCGGCGGCGGAATCTTCTTTGGAGAAAAGGGCAAGATGGAAATCTGGCGAAACAAGATTACCGCTAATCCGCAGGAACTGGTCGATCAAGCCAACAAGATCGAAATTCCGGAACTGCTGACCAAAAAGCAGGGACACGACGCCCAGATTCGAGACTGGATCAACTGCATCAAGTTCGGCGGAACCCCCATTTCCGATTGCGAATACGCTCACCGCAGCGCGTCGGTCTGTCACATGCTCAACATCGCCCGATATGTCGGACATTCCCTCAAATGGGACCCGGAAAAGGAAGTTTTCGATTCCGCCGACGCCAACGCGATGTTGGACAGAGAACGTCGCAAGGGTTACGAACTTCCGGAAGTTTAATTGATTATCGGCGCGCCTCGCTGGGGTAAATCGCCGATTGGATCAGTCAGAAAACGTTCACGAAAGACGCCAGCCATCTGGCGTCTTTTGTTCTATCGAGAGTTATCGAACGCGCAGGGGAATAATGTTCGGCTGCGAGAATTGGCGTAATTTTCTAAGGAAATCTATTGTCGCAACAATCGCCAAAATGACAGCGATTCCGTACAGGTTGAACCAAAGCCCCCAAAGGACGCTTAGACATCCGAGGACAAACGATGGGCGCCACGGGAGGAACCATTCCGGCGGGAAGAATACGAGCCAAATCAGGATCGGAGCCGCTAATAACGTCAACGCTTCCCAAATGGTTCCGGTCTTAATTGGAGGCGGCATTACCGGAGCCAATTCAAATGCGGATTCCGAATTTCCAATTCCAATAATCGGCGGTTGATGGTTGATAATTGCCAACGGATAATCCAGTATCGCCAATTCTTCCTGCAGTTTTCGAAACGATTCTTTTTCCCGGGCGCCAATTGCGTTACTGGCTTTAATTTCTTCCGATAATTTCCGCTCGATAACAACCAACTGTTTTTCCAACTGCTGAATCGCGACGTCGTCCGAGGTTCGTCCCTCTTGACGAAGGAATTGCAACTCGTTATTGAGGTTGTTAATTATCCAGCTCAGAGCGTTGCTGAACGAAGTCGGTCTGACATTTGCATTGCCAATCCGCCCCAGTTCTTTCCACGGCAAAACAATCCAAATGATGTCTGGATGTTCATTTGAATTCTCAATTACCGGCGGAATAAACTTAACAGGTTCCGAAAAGAGGCGCCGATGAAGCGTTGTCAAGTAAATGATGCGAATGTTTACAAGCGCATTTTGAACGTTTACAGGAATAAGGATCGTCTGGGCGGAGTTTTCTTTTAACTTCCAGAACGTTGATTTCCCTTGAATTTGAACGTCCTGAATTTTACTTCTTTCCGGAATCTTTACTTGAACAAATTCGTTATCAGAAAGATAGCAGGCGAACTCTGCCGAGGCGTAGTATTCGTTATCGCTAATCGGCTTGACGTAAACTTTCATTCCGAATCGTTTTAACGGCGTTTTGACATCCTCTGCCTTCTCCGTCGGTTGAGACGTTTGAATTTCCGGCTCGGAAATATGTTCCAGCTTCACTAAATACTTGTCCGATTTGGAAACTGTCGCTTGCCATTGACCTTTAACGTCTTTCTTTAGCGGAATCGACAGTTCAAAATCCGACTCCGCGGCAAATGGCGACTGAGGACGGAGAATATATCGCCCCGGGGAAATGGAATCCGCGTCCAACTGGCAGTCAAGCGTCGTTCGAGTCGAAACCGGAACGGAGCAGATCTCAGGCGCTTCGAGCAAAATCTCGTCCAGAGAGCCCTGCGTTGTTGTTACCCGTCCTTTAACGGTCAGCTGCGCGGAGCCATTATGTTTTACCTCGACGGTGCAATCTATCTGCGAGTCCACGACATTCTTTTGAGCTTCAAGGACAATATCGACCGGCTTCTTGCTGACGTCGCTCAAAGGGGTTTGCCACGTTTCCAACAACCGCTGATTTCGACCGGTAAACGGTGATTCAATCGAAATGCCAGACTTCGTAAAGGCAACGCTTTCAGGAGTCGCCTTCTCAAAAGAGGTTTTCACAAGGCAATCGTCTTCGCGAGCAACCGCCAGGCGGAACTGCGTGATTGTCATCGAATCGATGAGCGGAAAATTGAACGGAAATTTCTGAACCGGCTGCGAGGACGATTCAGAACCGGAATTTGAATTTGATTCCAAATTTACCCCGGATTTGTCAGCGACAAGCTTTCCAATGACAATAATCTGACACGGCGCTTCAATCGGAACGCCCCAGTAGAGATGGAGTTTCGAGCCGTGAATAAAAGTCGAAATCGGCAGCGGCTTGTTGGATTTACCTTCCTGTTTTGGAACAATTGTTGCAGAAGTAATCGACAATTGATTTTTCAGCGCGGTCAAAGACGCCGGAATTTCAGCGGTGCAGCCGCTCCATTCGCCTTTAGACGAAACCACGTTCCACTTGATTTGCCACAATAAACGGTTTTGACGCGCCAGGACATACGCCTCTGCCGAAGCTGTTGACGTGGGCGTAACGCGCTGAACGTTCATCATGACAGAGTCTATCGACCCCGTCCCCGTTCCCTCGGTCATTCTTCGAGATCGGTTCAAATCATACGCTACGGTTGGAGGTTGAACGCTTGGCGCGGTCGTTTGCTCCGCGGGCTTCGATTCCGATTCCTCTTTTCCGGGCTGAACAGGCGGAACGGGCTGACTTTCCGGCGTAAACGGAGCCTTGGGAGCGTTGGTTTCACCGTTGGCGGGAACGGCTGAATTGTCATTCTCGGTTGTAGAGCCAGAGTTTGAATTAGCAGCGCCGGCGTTCGAATTAGCAGACCCGTTATTGACGCGGGCGTCGTTCTTCGGCTCGGCAATTTCGCTGTTGGCTCGCCACTGTTCGGTAAACGCCTGACCTGACAACTGCGTCAGAGATTCCGTGACGCAATCGTACTGCAATCTCGGGTCAAACGTAAATGCCAGCAGACGAGTTCCGATTCGGCTGTTGGAAATGGACGTGGTTGGGAACTGCAAACGCCCTACCCCAGCAACATTTTTCCAGCGAAAATCCAGTTCAAACGACGCCTGAGTATTGATTGGGCGCGTGAATTCAACGGTATAATAACCGGGTCGTTTGGGATTTTCCGCAATAGATGAAATAATGGACGGATAAGGGTACTTTATTATGTCGCTTTTGTCTTCCTCAGACGCCGCGCCGTTTAGCAGAGTCAATTTTTCGTCCGCCTTAAGCTCAATTGAGGAGACGGATCCGGATACGACTTTTACTTTGTACTTGATTTTAACGTTGACGCGTTCCGGAGCGACCTCCCACCAAGTCAAAGAATCGACGTCGAAAACCGGGTCGTCTGAAAGCGTTCCGCCCTCGTTCCATCGAACCACCAGTTTTTGCATCGCGCCAAGATTGACCTTTTTGACGACGTTTCGGGCTGGAACGGGAACGCTGGGATCCTTTAATTCCCTTGTTTGTGGGACTTCTTCAACCGCGCCGTAAATTTCAGGGAATTCCAGACCGGTTATTGTTTCCGGAGCCGTCAGTTCAAACGTTGAATTGAGGCAATCGACAATCGGAAACGATATTTCATTTTTGCCATTAACAACTTCGATCCCAGGGTGGAAGTCCGCTTCAATCCGGTATCGCCCCGGCTGAGAGAGCCGAATTCCCAGAGCATTGTTGCGATAACCGAATTGCGACATAATATCGGGGCTGAGCTTTTCCCAACTCCAATACAGCGATTCTGAACTCTCAGTTTGTGGAGCGGTTTGATCCGGGGCGTCTGAAGGCGCAGCAGGTTTTTCAGACGGCGCGATGTTAGCTCGGAGAAGCCTGCCGCGGCTGACGGAAATTTCGGATGCCGACAGCAGCGTTCGCTGAAGCCGATCCGGGAGCTGGAAGAAAACGTTGGGCACAAGCGTCTCAATTTCCAGCGTGCACTTCCAATCGTCGGTTTCGGTTTTATAAAGCCGTTGAATCAGTTTGCCGCTATACTCTGCCCGGCAAATGACCCACGAACGATCGGTCGTAAACGACGACTTATCGTGAATCAGTTCAAGCAATTCCTGAGGGACGTAATACCCTTTTTTCGGATTGTTTTGGCTATCGAGCGGAACGAAAATATCAAATTCGTTCTTTTCTTCCCCTCCAAAAGGATTTGAATCCATATTCATCGGCGGCGGTAAAACGGGCGTTTGACCGATAGCGGCGCCAATCGTTACAAGCGTCAAAACAAGGAACGTCCATAACGTTATTCTGGTCGATAACGAGCCGGATCCCGGCTGCGTTTGCGTTTTGTACACCGAGGACGAGTCCTTTCTGGAAGACGGTTCGCCAACCAAAACGAGCAAGCACACAAGACCTCCCAAAAATATGCCGGAAAAAGGCAGTGTAACAAACCACGGAAGCGTTTCACAAATGACGCAGCACACAATTACAACCACGCCCACGCAACGACGAATTCCCCAGTTTGGCAGCTTGAATTTCTTTTGTTGAACTCCAACATTGGTTCTTTCGCCATTGGCAATTATCGTCAGGGAATCGGAATCGCCTGTTGAGCGTTTCTCAAATGCGGTTTCGACGCTGTGGTTATAGTAGAGCATAAAAATCAGTGAAATCGTTGCGATGAAAAACACCCATCGAATACATTCGCTCGTTTCGGATCGGACGATGTAAATTGTCGATAATTCGTCCTTCGTTTCAAATCGGCAACTGTTCCACGCTCTGGACGCGAACGAACCGGCAAATAAAAACGGCTTGCTATCTGAAACTGCCGGGATGGGGGCAATGTCTGACAGGTTCAATTCTGCGTCCTCGGATTCTATTTCCTCACCGGAGCTTTTATCGTCCCACAATTGAGTAAAGATTCTCAAAAAAGGCGATATGTCATGACAAATCAACGACCCGAACAGGCGTTCGCGCCAGCCATCAACGGCAATGTCGGATGACGAATAGGAATTTAATCTCCGCCAGGATTTGGGATAGCATAGATTCCAGACCGACTTAAATACCGGAATATTTAACTGAGGTTTTTGAGGTTCAATCGAATCCCAAGCCCGGAGAGAATGGTCATAACTGGTCCATTGAACGGCTAAGGTAAATATTTTCCTGTTGGACGGCAGCAGAATCGTATAGACGCTTTCGGATTCCTTGATAATATACTCTCCGTTGACGATTTCGTTGTCAATCCGAACGCCGGTAAGAAACGTCTTGGATTCTGCGGATTTATTCTTTACCGAACTGGTTGGCAACGTCAGCTTCAAGCGGATGTTGGGCGAATCCTGAGCCTGAATTTCTTCCTGCGGAGGGAATCGGTTTTCAATCGTCCAGAGGGCTGACGTGAGGACGGCGCCGCTGGCAAAACGACGTTCATCAATGATTAGGTTCCACGCCCAAATGGAATTGTTGTTTATCGGGTCGGTTACGGCATAAATTTTAATTGTTGGAATTTCGGTTGAATCGGCGGCGCCGCCCGGTCGATTGACGCGCTCGTATTCAAAGGAGCCGATTGAATAGTCGTTTAATTTGTCGTTGAGCAGCGGAACGGATTTCATTTCCGGAGCCGTGGCGTCAAACGCTCGGGGCAGGGACGAATACACTTTAACCCGACCGAACAAATGCGAGCAATCGACCGATTCAACGATTTCAAAAACGCGCTCTTTCGACCACTTTACCTGGCGAGACAGATTAATCGTAAACGGGCTGGAAACGTTCTTTGGGATGGCAATCGAATACACGTTTTTTTCGACGCGTTCGACCGTAACTTTGTAACTGTCGTCAGCGCAGGTCAAAACGGCGTTCCAGTCAGCGGTTTCGTCGGAGTCGGCTCCATACGAAAACCGAAACTGGTTAAGATACGACCGCTCGGAGGAAAAAACGAGTTCAATCGATTCGTCAAGGCTGTGTTGATTTACCCAAATAACAACATTGGCGTCCACGTCGTACTTGCCTTCAATCGGCTGCAGAGTGGCTTTGTAATCGCCCCATTTTTTCAAATCGATGCAAAACTCATAGCTTGTAACGCGGGAGGAGTCCGGAGTCATCCTGGACGCGCGCTCAATTCCAACCGGGAGCGAACGCTCCGCCGGGGCGGTCGGCGGCGTTTTAAGGGTCAAGTTCTGCTCCGGAGAATACATCACCCGATCGCCAATAACAAACTTTTCGTTCGGCGCGACGTTGACAAACAGCGTTTCTTTTCGCGGTTCAATCCGGTTGAACTTAAGCGGTTCAAACCGGTTGAGTTCCACCGGCTCGCCCCAATCGGCAATGATGTGGGATTCAACGTTTAACGTCAAATTCCGACCGGGCGCCAGGCTTTTTCGCAAATAGATTTTCAGAATTCTTTTTGCCGGGTTGAGCGGGTCAGGCTCGACGCTCCAATCGTCGAGAACGTCCGGCTGATCGGGAAACGCTGCGTTATCTATCGTCAGCCCGTCTGGCGTCGGCGCCGTTAATTCGTACAAACTGCCCTGAACCGCTTCGAGTTCAATCGTTTGATTAAACAACGCCTGAGACCCTTCCCATTGAACGGAGGTTTTAACGTTTGAATAAAACAGTTCTTTAGTCGGATCAAAGGCAACAGCAACGTCGGCGTCGGGGGAATTGAGTTCAACGGACGTCTGATATTGACGATTTGGGGTTCGAACGGTTTCGACGGCAGAAGCGCCCTCGCCGGCGGAAACGGTCAGCGGTTCAAACGGAGACGTTATCACGGCAGAGCCGTTTTGCCATCGCTGAGACAAGAGCTTTATTCTGGGCAAGGTCAGGAACCAGGCGGACGAATCGGGGCTGGATTCTGCCTGCTCCTTTTGAATGATGGCTTTATCGAACGGGCGCTGCGCCGACAGCGTCAGGGTTGGAGTGGAACTGACGAGTTTGCATTTTCGCAAATCGACAACCGCGCCCGAATCGGTGTAACGAACGTCCGCCGGCTGGTCGTCTAAAAATGCAGTCCAAACAACCTCAGGGCTATGAACGGCGGTAAACGGAATTTCAACCGGGAATTGGGAATCAGACGCGAGGTCAAATTTAAATTCTGACCGGATGTCAAAATGACCCGGAGCAAAAGAATAGACGTTCTTTTGGACGTACTGACATTCTTTTTGAGCTGTCTTTTCGTTTTCCGAGGCGATGTGGATTATAACCGTTTGCGGCTCCGACCATCGAATCGAATATTTTTTTGAGCCGTCTTTATTTTTCGATTGTTTAACGTCCGCGCAGAGGAACGACTCGGCGCCGGCAGAGGCGTTGGGCAGGATCGACAGTTCCTCGTCGGCGGGAATGTCAATCGACCACAGGGATTCCAACCCGGTAACGGCTTGAAGGCGGTAGTCGTTATTGGCGCCGCGCTGCGCTTTCCAATGGAATCGAACCGTACCCTTTGCCGGGACGAATAAAATCGCAGAGCCGTTGGGCAAACTGGCGGCTAACAAATCGGAGGTCGCCTGGACGCCGGCGTCCGTTATAAATTCCCAATCGGTGATGAGTAATTTTACCGGCGGGAGAATCAAAAAACATCTGGACTGCGACGTTTGAACGCTGGCGTTGAGAGCCGAATACAATTTGGAATTGTACGTCCCTTGTTTCGTGTTGACTTTCCATTCTCCCCAGCCTGCCAGTTCACCCGACTCCGATTTGTTCCCGTAATACCGGGCGGATTCTATATAAGCGCTGCCGGGAGCAAGTTCTCTTGTCCCGATGAGCGAATCGCGCTCGTTCTGCAGGGTTTTCCAGGACTCATATTCCGAGTCAAAACTTTGAGCGGACAGAAAAGAATACTTTCCGTTTCCCATTGGCCAGAGTGAAATCCGGGATTCCGGCGCGAAGACCTTTCGGACGCCAATAACCATCGTTCTTTCCGAATCCGGGAGCTTTGCCGGGGCTTGAGAATCCGTTCGGGGCGAATCCTGCCGAACGTCTTCCGCCTGACCCGATCGCGGAGCCGGCTGCTGAGAAAACGCTGCCGAAAATGCAAAAAGAGTCCACGCCGCACCCAAAATGAGAGCAGGTAGAATTCTTTTCGACAGTTTGGTTTTAATTTTCGGCATTTCGTGCGCAACCGCTTTAGCGGTTGAATATCAGTAGCCGTGGGTTTCAACCCACGGAATAAAGAACAAAAAACAAAAACACGCCCGAATCCCCAAGTTCTATTCTAAACGAGTCAACCTGTTTTTCCTTCTATCGGAGCAGAAGCTCTGATAGAATGAAAAATGGAATTTGTCGATGTTGTTTTATTGTGTCTTTTTACTGTCCGTGGGTTTTACCCACGGCTAGGAACATTGAACCGCTAACGCGGTTCTGATCAGAGCACAAGGTTTAATTAGGAATTCGGAATGCGGAATTCGGAATTTCGCAAGGCGCCTCATTAAATAACTTACCACTAATCACTAACCACTTGCCACTACTGCCTTCTGCCAACAAACCGCTATCCTTTACTTGACCCTTTTGAAGCGGACTGCGCGATGGTGGCGTCGTCGGCGGGGTCGGTCGTTGGTTTCTTTCGGAACAGGAAGGACAGAACGAGGAGCATAACGCCGATGGCGGACGCCTGTAAAACAACCAGGGACAGTTCCGGTTCCCACAGGGAGGTTCCCAGCAGAACGGTTGCGAAGACGGTTAAAACCCACATCTTCCGCAGCCGTCTAAAATGGAGGATGAGCAAACCGATAATCAAAACCGTCATGGCGGAGGTAAATACAAGCGTCGTTCGATCCATTAACATCAAATCGACTTCTTTTATCTGCCCGTATCCGCTAAAGAGGTAAACGTTTACGCCCTGTGGCGGGTCTGGCAAATGCCGTCCTCCCGACCATTGCTGGAGAATGTTCCAGGAATAGACAGCGTTTCGCCGGAAGAACGGTCCTTGTCTCTGCCAGGCGTATTCGGCATTGAGTTCTTCCGGGGACGAAAGCAAGTGAACGTTCTTTGGCACGCACAAGCTCCAGTAGAGCCATCGAGTCCATCGCGGTTCATCGGCGCCATTGGGCTGGACGAGGTACGGCAGCTGAATCCGTTCTTCCTTAAACCCTCTGGAGGAACGGTTAAAATAATAGCTGACTTCTAACGTGTGTGATTTTCCATCGTTTGGCACGGCAATGTCAACCCTCTGATTTTGCAGGGGTCGGAACTGATCCGTCGGTTTGCCGTCGAGGAGAATTTCCAACGATCCCATATCGACTTCCATCGGGGCCGCCAAGACGATGTGCGGCGAGGTCGGAACAAACTGGAACGTCAGCGCGTCCTGACGTCGGGTAGGCGTGAGCCAAGTCTGAATCCAGGCGCGATCCACCGTCAGGGAATCCCAAACCATTCCCTGCTTTCGATGAATCGACAACGTCAGCTCGGAACTGGAATTGAGAACTTTCTCTCCTGCCGCCTTGCGGCGTTCCAGCGTTAGGGGAGAACTGTCGGCGTTGTCGTCCGCGCTGGCGACTGAATCCGATTCGTTATTTTTAACGTTGAGCGCCGAGGGCGAATTCTCTGCGTGAGAAAGTTCCCAAAATTGTGGATTGTTCAGTTCCCAAACCCGGTTCAATTCCAGATTGACGGACTCGCATTTAACAATCCGATTTTCCGGATCTTCCGGAATCTCACATTCTGTCAGCGGCAAATTCAATTCCAAAGGGCTGTCCGCTTCCGACTCGCTGAGCGGAACGGAATAGGACGCCGTGATGACAAACCTCCCGATTTTGGGCGGGTCAAGGCTGGCGGTGATCCGCGTCTGACCGTTGTCGGTCGTTTTCCGAATGTTGAGTTCCTGTCCGTCAAGGGTAAACTTCAAATCCTGGGCTTCAGCAAGGGAATTCGCCCCGATAAACGACGCCTGAGAAACCGATTCGTTCTGAACCGAGAATTCAAAATCCTGTTTTATATGACCCTGAGTTTGTGAAATGTGAATCGTCGCGTTTGAATGGACGTCAACCTGGCGCCGCAACACCGTTAAACTGGATTTGAATTCTGCGGACGGATTGTCAACTCGATAGCAGAACAACTCGCCCGTCGAATTATTCAGTTCAGACGTTGAATAATTTTGCTTAATCAGCTTTTCCGTTTTATCCATTGACGGATTTAATTTGACGTTGGTTGCGCTTAAGACGTAAAGTATTCCCGGCGCAACAATGACGTCTTCCGAGGTGGAATTGGCGCAGGGGCGAGGTAACAGAAATGAAATGTCTTTCGCGCCCGGCTCTATGTTTTTATAGAGCGTCATTTTCATTTCGACGGTTCCAGTCGTCGGCTGCGCCAATCGGGCTGACACGCGGCCGTCCACATCCTGCGATTCAGACGTAAACGCGTTTTCTGGACCAATATCTTTGACCGAACGCAAGCTCCAGCCGTTCAAATCCACGTCAAGCCAGTTCGCCTGACCGCCGCGAATATTGTACTTCCACGTCGATTCCAGCCGCATCTCTTCAGAGCCGACAAAAATGCTGCACTGCGGCTGAACGTTAATTCTGGTTCGACCGGCTATGATTCGAGCCAACAACGAGTTGGGCTGCTCGGAAAACATAAATCCGTAGTCGTACCGCCCCTGATACGTTGCCGGCAGTTCGTCAACGCGGCTAACCCGCTGATCCGGGTTCCATAAAACCTGATAGTTCTTTTCGACGCTCACGCCAATGCAGCCGCTGTACCGAACGGAATCGGGAATTCCAAACCCCAACAGTTCTATCCATTGTGAGGAAGCGCCTTTTCCTAACGGCGCCCTCGCCTGGAACGTTAATTTGGCTCTGTTTTCGTAGTCGTTGTTTAACAGAATTTTAACCTGATTGTCTGCCCTGTTTTCCGCGGCGCTGGGGATTCGCTCAATCGAGTATTCGTTTGTCGGGCTGGGCAATGCCTCAGCGTTCGGAGGCAGCGTTAAAATGAATTCTCGGGGAGACTGACTGGAGAACTGCAACTGCATATTGACCAGATAAAATATCTCGTTCGAGCGGACGTCAGCATGGATTTCCGCCGTCGTTTCCAGAATTCTGGAATCCGTCTGCTTGGCGGCGCTGGGCTGCCATTGCAGACGGAAGTCCGTCCCCAAAGAATAGCCGGTAAACAACGTTTTCCTGCCGTCGTCAATGGGCGTCGTTTTCCCCGAAAAAAAATCGGAACCGGGCATTTCAATCGACGGATACGGGATTTCTAACGTCAACTGGCTAAACAGCGCTTGAGGCAATTTCAGGGACATCGAATAAATCGACTGATTCTTCTGCAACGGAACAAGAATTTTCAGCGTAGCCTCAATTGACAAGTCGGGCGATTCAAACCCTTCTTCAGACGTGGACTGCGTACTGGATTTATTGTCGGCAGAGCCTTCAGAATCGGCGTCTTTTGCGGCTTCTTCGTTTGCTGAAGCGTCTTTATTTTCTGCATCTTCGTCAGATTTCCCGTCCTCCTGCGGGGCTTTTTCCTCTTTTGGCAAATTCGGGACGGAGGCGCCCGGTTCCGGAATGTTTTGGGCGCTCTGGTTACGAATCAGCAACGCGTAACCGCCGCCGTTAAGCGGGGTCATAATTGCGCCGGGGCTGCATTGAGGCGGTTCAAGCAGGATAACCCCGTTGAGCTGCAACGGAATCCGAATCAAGGATTTTTTGAGTACGGTAAACTTCATCCTGAGTTCAAGCTCGGCAGAATCCCCCTTCTGAACGCCGGTAAGCGTCAACCTCTGGCAGATATAATCCGGAGTTTGAGCGTGCAACTGGCTTTCGTTGAGACGTTCAACAAGAGCGTCAAGCTCCTCAGGCGTCCAATTCAAAGCGGGAAAGAGTTCGCCGTTCTTCTCGATTAAGTACAACGGCAGCAAATCCCGAACGGATTTTCGAAAATATTTTGGCGGTGGCGGCGACATTTCAGGAAGAGGCGGTCGCACCGGCGGCTTGCCTTCCGGATCAACCAAATTACGCACCGTCGGTTCCGAATTATCGTCTCTGCTTCGCTCTTGAGAAACCGCGCCTTGAGACGCCCATAAAAGCGTTATTATCGTCAGAATGTAGTATAAATATATCCTTCGCACTTATTTTAACCTCAATTATCTATTTTACAGGATTTCCCCTGTTTTGGGAAGAGGGTCAACAAGGAAAAGACACAAAAAAGATATATTATAAGCAGGTTGTAGCGATTACAACGACTTTACTGGCAAAGATAAGACAGATAGAATAGAAAAATAATGGGGACAGTTGGGAAAATTCTGGGAACTGCTAGGAAAAAATCCCAGCTTTTCCCAGAATCCTCCTGGCGCCTCAGCTCTCGTTCGCTTCTTCTGCGTTGGCGGGCTGTGGGGCTTTATAGGAACGGAAATCGTCCAGAAGATGTTTGTTGCTAAAAAATCGTCCCTTAGACCACGTCAGCAAAGCGGGTAAAAAGATCAGGTCGCCAAACGTTGCTGAGAAGAGCAGCGTCAGCATCATAACCCCAAATCGGAGCGTGGGCGTAAACGTACTGAACATAAATACAGACAGCCCCAACCCGGAAATGAGCGTCGTTTGCGTTATGGCAGAACCACAGCGCTTGTACGCCTGAACGATTGCTTCTCGATAATCCATCCCTTCATTCATCCCGTGACGGAACCAGGTCAGGAAGTGAACCGTGTCGTCAACGGCAATGCCCAGCGCCACGGACGCCGTCATCATCGTGCCGACGTCGCACAGAATCCCCAGCCACGACAGCGTTCCAAATACAATAATAATCGGGAAAATATTGGGAATCATCGTAATGATGCCGCCCATAAATGACCGGAATACGAACATCATCAGCACAGCTATCATGACAAACGACATCAAAACGCTTTCCGTCAGGCAGCGCATTAAATTGTGCTGAGTTTTATAAACCATCGGCACGGTACCCGTATAGACGATTTCGACGCCGTCGATTGGAACGTTTTCATCGAGGGCGTAGGTCGTCCCGTCCGGCTTGAGCGTTTTGGCTTTGTTTTCCGTAAAGACTTTTGATTTTGCCAGCGACGACATCGGCAGCCCTTCGGTAACAAACCGTTCGATAATCGGGTCAAGATTCTCTTTCAACTCGAAGATGAAATCGCCGTAGTCGAGGTCTGTTAACGCCCAGACGCGGGCTGTGATTCGCCACAAGTCGTCTCCGCGCGGAGTCGCCCAGTCCGCAATCGCCTTGTCGTATTCTTTCTTCTGATCGGGCGTCAGGAACTCGAACTTTTTCGCCTCGGAAATATACGGCAACAGGTCTGAAACCGTATTTATGCCATTTTCGCTGAACTTTTGAACGATGACGGCGTCCAAACCCAAATCGGAAATTGGCGTTCCGGGATAGCGTCGAATGGCTGACCCGACGTCAATCGTAACGAAGTCACGCAGCTTGTCCCGGTTCTGATCCAGCTTTTGAGACATGAGTTCATCGGAACTGTACATCCCAATGCGCCGTTCTTCAAGCTCTGGCGTTGCCGTTGCCGCCGACATCGCCCCGCCAACTTTTTCTTTATCCATGGCGTAAATCGCGGCAGAGAGTTCCTTGATTAACCGCAGACGCTGAACCGTATTTAACGGGCAGGTTTGGTTGTCAAATCGAACGACGATTTCCATCGGCACCAGCGGTCCAAGCTGTTTTTCAAGCCACGTATAGTCTTGAACAATGGTTGTATCGGGCGTAAAGAATTTCATCAGCTTGACAGACGTCTTGAGATGAAACAGACCGTAACCGGTTATAATCATCATCCCAAAGCAAACAGCAAGCGTTGTTTTATAATTGAGTACAATTCTTCTTCCGAACCAGGTCCAGAATTTTACCAACAGGGATTGTCGGTCGTCGTCATGACCATGCGTTGCGTGCTGTTGAGCAAACCGTTTTGACGGGAAGAAATACAGCAGCGCCGGCAGCGACAAAAACTGAACGAACAGCGTCATCAACACCCCGATAGCGGAATACCACCCGAATTTACGAATCGGCAGGACGTCAGAGGTCAACAGAGACAGCAACCCGATCGCGGTTGTCAATTCAGCGTAAAAACACGGCTTTAATGCGTGCCTTAACGCACGGTCAGGAGCGCCTAAAAGACCGTCCGGCTCTCTGATGGCGTCATGATAATAGTTGACTATATGAACGGCGCCGGACATCCCTAAAACATAGCATAACGGCGGCATCGAAAGCAGAATAGCGTCTACTGAATCGCCGGAAAAATACACGACCGCAAGGCTCATTCCTGCGCAAATCAGCGACATAAATATAACAATCGTCGTCAATCGGAATGAACGGAAAATTGCTGTCGCGATCCCCACTCCGACCAGTAAAGAAAGCCACGCCAGTTTCATCAGCGTTCTGGTTCCTTCCTGGTCAATGGCGACGTTGTCAACCGGAGGTCCTCCAAGGTGAACGACCTTTTTAATCTGTTCCTTGTTTAGACCTGTTCCGATTCCGCAGCTTTGGCAAACATCGTAAACGTTCTCGATAATCGGACGCATATTTTGCCCCTCGGCTTCAAGAGCCAAGTTTACCATGACGCACGTACTGGAGCCGTCTTGACCAATCAGCGACCCGCGAAGACGGTCAATCGCTTCTTCGGACGTCATGTCAGGATAGGCGTCCAAAAGCATTTGAGCCATATCTTTCCCGGAAAACGCTTGCGCGAAGTACCGTAATTTCCAGTCTTCTTTACATACCTTGCCGTGTTTATCCCGACGGGGAACAATTGCTTTGACTACCTTGTCAAGCCGAGGGTCGTCTAACGTGCAGCCGTCCCAGCTGAAAACGATATACTGCTCCAGAGGAAAATTGCTCTGGAACCAGCGATGAACCTGAAGTTCCTCAGTTTCTTGCGGCAGCCATTCTTTAATGTTGTTCCGCGGCGACCGTAACGATCGAACCGTTCCCGCCCAAATTAATGGGAACGTAAACACCGTTACGATCAAAATCAGAAGACTGTATCTGGAAAAAAATGTCTTATGCATTTCGTTTATTTTGAGTTATGACAAAATAAAGGAGGAAGGAAAACTCGTCCGCGATTGGTTAAACCGGCTCAAATCCAAATCGATATCGCAGTTCAACCCAATACCGGCGAATACTATACTTTTTCTACTTGAAATTTTCCGAAAAATGAGCTATTAGCTCCTAGCTTCTAGCCGCTAGCTTGGTTATCCCAATTTCTTACGATAACGCACGAATCTGGTTTATCAAGCTAATAACTAGAAGCTAGCAGCTAGAGGCTTAATTTCGGAAAAACCAAAGTCGTTTCAGTTTATTATCCTTCTATCTAACCATTTTTTTAATTTTTTGTCCACATCGGTTTTTTTAACAAAAAACGCGCCGCCGCCCCATTCTGCCCGCTTTAACAAATTTAGGAAATCTGAATTGTTTAGTCAAAATAATATTTCTCAAAAAATAAGAATCAAATGTTGGCGCTTGCATTTTTCTTCAGACGTCCTGCGACGAATACGAAAAAATTGGTCTTGCTAAAAAAGGAAAAATTAGAGAGAATATAGAATAGGCAATAGGGAGCGCAGAAGTTGCTTATCCCTCGAACCTGATTCCTAGCCCTTAAATTCCGAATGAATAATCATCAATCCACTCCTGACGCCATAGAACAGTTGCTCAACCAGGCTCAAAACGCCATTAACGAACTGCAAAACGAATCTGCCCTGAGCAGTTCCGAAACCAGCTCGAGCCGAAAAGAAACCGTTCAAGACGCCCAACCCTCAACCGGTCCGACAAAAGTCAATTTATCGGAAATCATTAACGCCTTTGCGGGACCCGATTCCGCCGTCAATTTAGACGCCATCAAAGACATTCAGCTTGACGTTCGCGTCGTTTTGGGAGAAACGGAGGCGCCGTTGGAAGATATTATGCGGCTAAGGAAAGGATCGGTTGTTCAGCTCGACGCGCAAAGTTCAGACCCGGTTAGCATAATCGTCAACGGTCAAGTCGTTGCCCGGGGCGAGGCGCTCAACAGAAACGGCAAGTTTTGCGTTCGGCTCACGGAAAAACTTATTGAATAATTCCGACATTCCAGAGAACGTATAACACCGAGTAGAATTGAAAACAAGGGTGGATTGCAAAACAAATCTTTCGACGTAATTTATCATTCCAAATATCAATGACGCTGTTTTTTATCGTCCTGACGTTATTGACCGTTCCAGCCATGGCGCAGTCTGAAAGCAATAACAGCTTGCCGCCAACAAGTCAAAGCATACCGCTTCAACCGGACGGAACGAATCAGCAAACAGACAACGTTTCGAAAGGCGGTTCCGTTTTGCCAACCATCGGGTCAATCGCTCTCGTAGCGGGAACGTTAGCAATAATCTTGTGGTTTCTAAAGAAAACGCAAGGCGACTCCGGGCGGCAAATTCCCAATTCTGTCATAAAAATAATCGGAAAATCCAGAATTGGAGCGTCGCCGGTGTTTCTGGTTTCCATCGGCAAAAAACTGGCGCTTGTTGCCTCGTCGTCAAGCGGATTAACCACTCTAACCGAAATTAACGACCCCGTTGAAGTTGAGACCATTCGCAAAGCGATTGAGGGAGAAAAGGGGGACGGCAAATGAACGTAAAGCGCCCTGCCCTGCCGAATGTAACGATGTCAGCGAAATTTCTCCTGGCGCTGTTGGTAATCGCATTTTTCCCCTTTTTTTCTGCATCGGCGCAAAATCCGGCAAACGTCAATATTGACGAGGTTTTTAGCCCCAATCAGGACAGCGCTGCTGTTCCCGGTATGACAGAACCGTCTCGAGAACATGCAACCGGGCGAAACAACGTAATTGCCCCAACGCCATCCGGCAATGCAGCAGGCCGCACAGATTCTCAATCGCTGCTGACGTCGGATAACGTCTTTCAATCGTTTTTGTCTCCCGAGGGCGTGATGGGGTCAATGGGAACGCTGCTAACGTTAGGCGTTTTGACTCTTGCTCCGGCTCTGATTGTTATGACAACCAGCTTTGTGCGAATCGTTGTCGTCTTTGGTTTGCTTCGTCAGGCGCTGGGAGTTCAAAACCTTCCCCCACAACAGGTAATTACCGGTTTAGCTCTGTTTATTACATTTTTTGTAATGTACCCGGTTGGAAACGCTATTTATACAGACGCTCTTAAACCTTACGAAGAAGGAAGAATTACCGCCATGCAGGCGTGGGAAACCGGGATTGTGCCGCTGCGGAACTTTATGAGCCGACAAATTCAGAAAGCGGGAAACGACGCCGACGTCTGGCTCTTTTGGCGAGCCGACCCGGAAGCCCCCACAGGCGCGGCGGCTAACAATCTCACCTATGACGACGTGCCGTTGCGGGTTTTAATTCCTGCGTTCATGACAAGCGAACTGAAAATCGCCTTTTTAATGGGCGTGAAATTATTTATACCTTTTCTGATTATTGATTTTCTGGTGTCGGCAATAGCCGTTTCGATGGGCGTTATGACCCTGCCCCCGGTAATGATTTCGTTGCCGTTGAAACTGCTACTGTTTGTCATGCTCGACGGCTGGCGTCTGACGGTGGAAATGCTCTTGACAAGTTTTACGTAAATTTCCCAGATGGATACAGAACAAATTATATCGTTAGGACAACAGGCGTTGATGACAACCCTGCTTTTGGCGTCGCCGATCTTGCTTATCGGTTTGGCGGCAGCGGTTTTAACTGCATTCATCCAAACGCTGTTCCAAATGCAAGAACCGACTATTCCGCTTATTGTACGCCTTTTAACGATGCTTGTCGCCCTGATTGTTCTTTTGCCGTGGATTGTAAACACGATTCTCAACTTCGCAAAAGGAATCTTGGTAAGTTAAGAATAGCGGTTCTTTCGACAAGTTGGCGATTTTTAGTTACGAATTGCAGCTAACTTTTACCGGGAATTCAATCAGCGACAGAACGTCGCGGTCAAGGTCGACGCCGGGGGCGAGTTCCGTCAGCGTTATAACGCCATCGATAAGACGAAAGGTCGCGCGTTCGGTAATAAACATAACGTCCTGCTTTGTTTCCGCGGCGCGACGACCGCTAAAGGTAATCTGCTCGACGTCGCGGACGAATTTCTTGATCTTGCCTTCCTGAAGTATCTTCAATTGCCCATCCTGGAATTCGACTTTCAGCCCGCCGGAAGTAAACGTCCCACAGAAGACGACGCGTTTTGCGTTTTGCGTGATGTTGATAAACCCTCCGCAGCCAGCGAGTTTCGACCCGAATTTACTCACGTTGACGTTGCCGAACCGATCGACCTGCGCCAACCCTAAAAAGGCGATATCCAGCCCACCGCCGTCGTAGAAGTCAAATTGTTCCGGCTGAGTGAGAATGCAGTCTGGAAACGCCGCCGCGCCAAACGAGCCGCCCGACGCCGGATATCCGCCAATCGTACCGGACTCCGTTGTCAAAACGAGGTCGGAAATTCCCAACTCCGCCGCGGGTGCAGAAATCCCTTCCGGCATCCCGATACCCAAATTGACAATCGCGCCGGGCGTCAGTTCTTTCGCCGCGCGCTGGCAGATATACCGGCGAACGTCAAACGCGTTGCGAGTTGCGAGTTGTGAGTTGTGAGGGTATTGTCTACTGCCTACGGCCTCTTGCCTACTGCCTTGTATAAACTCCGGATTGAAATCATAGTCGTTTGTCATGCGGTGATTTTCCGGCTTGGCGACGACGACGGCGTCAACCAGACAGCCTGGGATTTTCACGCTGCGTGGATCAAGCGGGGCGTCTGAAATCCGTTCGACCTGAACGATAACTTTCCCGCCGGAATTTTTCGCGGCTTGAACCATAGACGTTACTTCCAGAGTAACCGGCTCGCGTTCTAAAGAACAGTTTCCTTTTGCGTCACAGGACGTCGCCCGCAGAAAAACAACGTCGATGGGAAACGCCTTGTAGAGCAAATACGGCTTGCCGTCAATGGCGATTCGTTCGACCAAATCACCCGCCTGCCGCGCCTTTTCGTTGAGCTTTCCGCCCTGCAGTTCCGGGTCGACAAACGTACCCAGCCCAACGTGCGAAACGTTTCCCGGCAAGCCCTGGGCGATGTCGCGGTACAGATGGGAAATCACGCCTTGCGGAAGATTGTACCCGGCGATTTTGTTTTCCAGAATAAGCCGCTGCATGTCGGGAGCCATGGCGAAATGACTGGCGATAATTCGGCTGACCAGCCCTATCAGAGCCAACCGGTTGATTCCGCAGCCCGGCGACGTCCCATCCCCCTGCCCCGCGCAATGCACAATCGTCAAGTCTCGCGGCTTGCCGGTTTTGAGGAACCGTTCGCGCAGAGCGATTAACAGTTCCTCCGGCTTCATTAGCCCGATAAACCCTTCGACGGCGAGCGTCGCGCCGCTTGTAACGTATTTCTCGATAGCCGCTTGTGCGGAGATGATTTCCATTTTATTAGCTGCTAGAAGCTCACTCTCCCAGAGGAACATACTCTTTCACCAATTCCTTTTCTTCTTCCGTCAGCTGGTCGAATGAAATTGGTTTGTCTTCCTGACGTCGATGTTTCTGATTGATTCGGTTGACCAGACTCCAGTTTCGAGTCGGTTTCCTGGGCGACGGGTCAGCAGGTTCTTTAGCGGGAATATCGTATCGGGTAAAGTCGATAATCATCGGTTCGTCGTTCTTCTGCCAGTCTCGCAGAGTCGCCAGACGGAATTTCTGGTTCATCCACCAATGGATTTCCAGATTCGCGTCCGACCCGCCGATTCCCGTTCCGCGTTCGACGAACTCGTAATTCAGCCCGTCGTTGGTTGGATGTTCGCGCCGCCACGTTTCGCCGAATTCTCCCATTGTAACAACTTTGGCGTCCGGCCAGCGTTCGTGAATCTGTTGAAGCCATTTGGTTAGATAAGGCGTTACGTCCGGTTTTATGTACTTGACCAGACTCAGTTCCCAGTTCACTGTAACCCAGCCGAACCCGTTTCTCGGCAGGTTTTCGTCGAAGTGAACGGCAGTTGTCGCCATGACCTCTTTGAATCCATCTTCCCGCGCCACGCGTTGATTGTAAGCTTCAATCGGACCGACGCCTAGTCGGCTGTTGAATCCGCCTTCACCGCCATACCGGCGAGCGCAGAGGAAATCGCACGTCCAGCCGTCCAGATTAACGCAGTCGATGAAATCTTCTTTACCCTGCGCCGCGCGGCAAATGTGCGACTTGCTTGGATAGTACGGATAGCAGATCGAACCGTCGCCGTCGCCGTTGTCGATTCCGTACTGACTCCAAATGGTTCCCTGCGCGACGTGAATTCCTTCCACCTCCGCCAGATGCCGCAGATTGTCAGCCGCGAGAAATCCGCCAACGAGGCATTTGGGACAGTAGCCGTCGCCGACCATGTTTCTGATAATCTCCAGAGCCTCGTGAATGTCCCGGTTTACCTGTTCGCGGGAAGAGTACATCGGGGCGAAATACCCGCCGGGAATGAACGTGATTTCGTCGCCCAGCGTGCGGTGATATTCAACCGCCATTTCTCGCAACTTGACGTAGTTCGGACGCTGATCGTGCAACGCCAGCCACGAGAACGCCCACGTGATTCGCGCGTTGGGCATGCCTGCGGTTACGGCGTCGCGAAACTGCTTCATCACTTCCGGCGTATGGAGCGCCGCCTCGTCAAACCCGACGTTCCGATTTCGGGCGCATTCAATCTGATTCACGCGGATAATACAGTTTATCGTTACAATTCGAGCGTTTTTGAGCGTCTCAAGCGGTTGCGCCTCTTCCGCCCTTGCCCCAACGGCTAGAACGAACAGAAACTGAACAACCAACAGAAATCGGGTTGCGGACAAATTAAAACTCATAATCTCTCCTTTGAAAAACGTAGTCAGGAATAATCGGATTTGTATATGGGAACGTCGGGGCGATGCCGCGCCAACAGAGTTTATTATAATTTAGAGAAAACGCGTTGTCAAGGTACGGCGGCGAGGCGTTGGTTATGAGCGGGTCAGTCCGGACACGGATTTTACGGATTAGACGGATTCGCGCCGATTGGTTAATTGCGCTACCGTATTAATGTTTTTAAGCCGCAAAGAGCGCAAAGAATTTTTTAAAACTTCGCAAACATCCTCCGCGGCTTCGCATCTTGGCTCGCCTACCGTTTTTGTTCACCTGTCGGCAAATGCGGGCGGGACGCCCGCGAACCGGACTTAACCGTTTGCATTGTAAGAAAATTTTACGTGCATTTCCAATTGCGTCAGTTTGCCGGCGGGATTGTCATATCGGGATCGATTGCCATGAGCGTCAAACGATGTCCCTCGCAATCGACATAAACCTCAAAGTGCAATCGGGGCGTAGTTGTGGCTGCGTTTTTCGCAAAGTTGTGCGCCCAAAGAATGTATTGCGCTTTGACGCCGTCCTGCAGCATGATGTTTCTCTTTTTGACGTTCCTTTCCGTCGGCGCTTGCCGTTTGATTGCGGCGATTCTGTTTGTTGCATTCGTGAACGCGGTAGTGGCTGCGGTTTTGTCGTTTAGATAAACGTTTAAGTGCGTTTTAAAAACCTTGTCGCCGTTGAGCGTTACATCTGCTTTTAGTCCGTTATTTGTATTAAAGTCAAAACGAATGTCCGCTACGGGTTTGTTTTCAATCGTAAAGAAAATTTTGCCCTGCTTTACCAGCGTCTCCGGAACGAATGGCGAAACGTATGCGCTTGGCGGCGCCTCTAACACTCCAATCGTCTGGAGAATCTGTGTATCTTTCGGCAAATAATTCAGGTTAGACGAGAACGTTTTTCGACCCGTAAAGCAGTTAAACTCGTTATCTGTTATTAAATACGGCTTTCTGAGGGCTAAATAATGCGAGTCGTCGCCGATTGCTATTTTTAGAATCGTGTTGCGAATAAGCTGCACCGCGTCAAGACCGGAGAAGTCGGTAAACTTGAACAAAAGGTTGGAACCGTCACGCCTAATCCGCGCAATTTCCAGTCCTTTGAACGAATATTTCCATTCCGGCTGAGTTAAGCTCTTGTTGGTTTGCTCAAACGCGAAAGAAGCGTCCAGCTGCTTTAACCCCAGCGCAGACAATTCCCACGGCTTATCTGAATAGGGAATCGTCATGAGTGTAATTTCTTTGTCGGAGTTCTTCTCCGGCAAATCAACCGCGTCCGGCTGATTGTCAAACAACCCGGTAATATTGCCGTCAGCTTGCTTTTTCGACCCCAGGGCAACGCCTGTTGGGAACGTACAAATGCGGAATCCCACTCGAGGACTTGAGGTTTCTGGAGGCCAGCAAATAAATCCAGTCTGAAAACTGGACGAGCTATACGGAGAAAACCAGTTGCCGCCTCGAATGATGCGGTTCGTTCCGGTTGAGGCGCCAATCGGGTCGGCAATCAAACCTTCGCTACGGTTGGAACGAAATGCCGCATCGTGGAGATCAAAGCACCATTCCCCAACGTTGCCTTGCATGTCATACAGTCCCCACGCATTGGGAGGATAAGACCCTACCGGCATGGTTGAGCCGATGTATTTTCCTCTCGCGACCCCTTCGCAGGGGAGTTCTGCATTGCAGTTGGCGGCATTAACAGGAATCGTTTCTCCGGTAGAATAATTATCCAGCTTGCCGGCGCGTCCTGCGTAAACCCACTGGCTTTCCGTTGGAAGATAAAATTCTACCTTTCCAAATGGAGCGGGAAGCTGTTGAGAAAGCTTTTTGCAGAACAGTTGAGCGTCCATCCAGTCCACCTGTTCAACCGGATTATTATCTCCCTTGAACTGCGAGGGGTTTTTCCCGGTTACTTTCTCGTACATCTGTTGAGTAACTTCTGTTTCCAGGATCCAGAACCCTTGGGAAATTGCAACGTCTTTTTTAGACGAGCGATAAACTCTCGTCGTTCCTGGGGGGCACCATCGAAAAACAAGCGGAACGTTTGCAATTTTGATTTCCGCGCGCTGTCCCGGCTTTTTCCCAGGTTTGCGAATATCGCCATCGATTGGGGTTTTATCTTCCGTGATTTTTCTGTGAACGTTAGTGGGCGCAACAGGAGCGGCGCCGCCGCGATAAACGATTCTAAAACCGGACTGATCGTCTGAATTCGATGCGTTTCTGGCGGCGCTGCGACACTGACTCAAGGAAGAATGAAATCCTCCGCCGCGTCGAACGTGTTTGGACGGATTGGGAGTCTCGTCAATCGGCTGGCTGTGCGGATAAAGGCACCATTCGTAAACGTTGCCGTGCATGTCATACAGTCCCCACGCATTGGGTTGAAACGATTTTACCGGCGCTGATCGGGCGAAATTATCGTTATGGTTAGCGTCGCGCAAAGAAACCTTTTCCGGTTCGCTGGGTACTGAGTGCGACTGGTCGCAATAGTTGCCGTTTTTATGCAGGTCAGCGGAAGCCGCTCCAAAATTGTAAGCAGTCTGCGAACCGGCTCGGCAAGCGTATTCCCATTGAACCTCTGTCGGCAACGAAAAATCGAGGTTTGCGATTCGAGACAATTTATCACAGTAAACGCGCGCTCGATCCCAAGTGGCGTTTGAGACCGGGTGGTTCTCAACGCTTGCCGACGGGGCAGGGGATCCCATAATAACGTCGTACATGGCGTGCGTTACTTCCGTTTCCAAAATCCAGAAACCGGCTGAAATTTTTTCGGAATGCTGCGTTTCGTTGACGTTTCTTCCCGGTTCGCTTGCCGGCGACCCCATTGTAAAGGAGCCAGCCGGCGCCCAGCGGAAAGCGTAATCTACGTCGTCAATAGTTATAACGTGACGATCGCCTGCCTTGGTTGGGGTGGGAAAAGGAACCCCTTTAACAGTGTGTTCAATTCGTTTTGCTGGAACATTCTTTATGACCGCAGCCGCAGCTTTTCGTGCGGCTCTCCTTTCCGCTTTTGCCGCTTTTGCCGCGGCAAGCCGTTCTTCCTCTGTTTTATAAGTCGGTTCCAAATCGTTGCTTGTGTCAGCCGTTGCCTCCGGCAATTCAAAGTCGTTTTCCCCATCGTCAAGGGAGTTGTCTTCGTCTGCAACGGCATCGTTATCAACATCGCCATTTGACGCTGAAACGTCTGCTTGCGCATCTCCAGCGTTGTTGACGTCAGTTTGATTTTGTGAATCTTGATTGCCGTTTAGATTGTCGGCGCCAGCTTGACCGTTGGAATCTGCGGAACTGACTTTATTTGCCCCGTTGACGCCGTTGTTATCGTTATTGGAAGCGCCAGACTGAGCGGCAACGTCTGAATCGGCGAATTTGTCGGCTTCGTTAATCGCAGAAAAATCTGAATCGTCTGAAAGCCCCAAATCGTTTTCAGACAGTTCTGTATCGGTAGGCGAATTGTTTTTGGACAGTCCGAAAAAAAAGAGTAGGGCAAGAGCCGCCAACGCCGCTAAACCTGCGCCCCAAATCCAAAACGGAACGACTCCCTTTTTGGAGGAATGACCGCTCTTTTTCTTCTGTTGACGACGTTTATCGCCTGTAGAATTGTTGGCTCCGGCGTCAAGATTAAAAGCGGGAGCTTGAACCGGCGGAGCAACGCTCGCCTGTGGAGGGGGAACAACTCCTCCCCCAACCCGAGGCGGAGGCGCGACGGCGCGTATATTTGGGGCTCCAGCCTGGTCCCTGGCGCCGAGCTGTGCGTCATATTCCGCCTTCGGTTGCTCGTTGAGC
>JAZQDP010000041.1:0-1700 GCA_045546875.1 Thermoguttaceae bacterium
AATATAAGTTGCAGCAACAGCAGATTGAACTTGAACGCGCAAATATCGCGGATCAATACGTCCAGAAGCGCACGCAGTTAATAGGAACGGTTAATCAAATGGCCGGACATAACGGCGTCCGCGTTTCCGGATCGATCGCGAATTCGCTTAACGAGAGTTTAACCGAAATGAATATCGAAGCCGCACAAACGGACTACAATTTGCGAATGCAGAAACAAACGTCCGCCTTGCAGCAGCAGAACGCCGAACGGACTAAAAAATACGCTTATCTAAACGGAATTTTGAAGGCCGGATCCACCGCATTAAACAGCTACGGAACTTATAACAAGTATTGGGGCAGCAATGCCGACACAAACAAAGACGTTGTGAATAGTGAAAGTTAGGGGGTAAAATGCCACAATTACCAGTATATACCAGAAACAGCCGCATTCAGTCTTCCGGCGTTGTGCGGCAAACAACAAACGGCGTCGCCGAAGGATTAAACGAATTCGGCCGCGCTGCCGCAGACTTGGCCGTTAAGTGGCAACAAACACAAAACGCAGCCGAAAGTTTGGACGGTAAAAACAAAATGGCCGCACAGATCCAGGATTTAATCACGGAAGCGAACGATTATAATTCTTATCAATCGCCGAAGGATATTGAAAAGAAGCAAACGGAAGTCCTGGATAAACTACATAAGATCGTCCCGGACATTGTGTCCGGATTTAATACCGACACAAACGCGAACTCGTTTGTTCGGAATACAGAACTGGACGTGGCCAAAACCGAAGCACAGATCAAAGGATTGTTTCGCAAGAAGTATATTGACAACAACGAAGCAAACTTGATTGTTTCCGGCGATCGGAACCGCGAAAACTTTATTTCTACCGGCGACGAAACTTTTCGGAATTCATACATTGCCGATCTTTATTCGTCCTATAAAAACGGATTTATTGATCGGGCGACATATACACGCCGCAAACAGCAGACGGAAGGTTGGGATAAATATTATATTTATCGCCAGGCTGAAACCGATCCGCAAGGCGTAATCGACAATTTGAAAGCCGGTAAATACAAAATCAAGCCGGAAGAATACAACGACGTTTTGAAGGGCTTAAATTCGATCCAGACAAACGACGAATTGTTGCGAAAGTTTGAGGAAAGCGCGCGCCAGAACCAGGGCGAAAGCGATACAATGGCGTTTATTTACGGCGACGCAGATTATTCGGAAAAATTGAAATATATTAACGACGCCGAAATGCGCGGTAATATTTCCGGAAGCTACGCACAGAAGGCGCGCCGGGCAATTAAACAATTTCGTCCGGACGGTGGGAAGACAATGTCGGAAGCGCAAAATATCGCCGACGTTTTGCAACGTGCTTATGACTTGAACGAAGGAAACTTCAACAGCACGGAGTATTTGAACGGTATTCGTGATTTGCGCGAACAGATCCAGGAAGCAATCGACACCGGCGAAATTACGCAAAAGGACGGAATAACGCTTAATAACCAGTTAAACCAGGCAACGCGTAAACGTATTAGCCAGGAAACGAACGCGGTTAGTTATCAATACGGAAAGTCAATCGACTACTTCCGCGAACAATTACCGCCGGAATTTCAAAACGACGCCGTCCGAAATCTGTTTTATGCAACGCAAGATATTGACGACAGTCTTCCGGATAAGGAAAAACAAAAGATTTATCGCCAGAAGGCCGTTGAAG
>JAZQDP010000042.1:0-1619 GCA_045546875.1 Thermoguttaceae bacterium
TGTCCCCAGCCTTCGTTGAACGGAACCCACATGACGATTGACGGCGAGTTTTGAAGCTCGGTCATGATTTCCGTCCATTCGTTATAATAGTTCTGAGCGGATTCAGGATCGCGGGTAATGTCGGGCTGATCTCCCCCGATGCCGCGGTCGCCGGAAGGCATGTCCTGCCAGACGAGCATACCCATCTTGTCGCAGTGATAGTAGAATCGGCGGGATTCGACCTTGACGTGCTTGCGGAGCATATTAAATCCCATCTTTTGGGTCGCGATAAGGTCATATTTCAGAGCTTCGTCCGTCGGAGCCGTGTACAGCCCGTCCGGCCACCAGCCCTGATCCAACGGTCCGTACTGGAAGATGAACTTGCCGTTGACAAGCAGACGCAGATAGTCGTCCTTGTCTTTTCCGATGGTCGACGTTCTCAAGCCGATGTAGCTGTTGACCTTGTCGATTTGTTTGGCGTCAATGGCGAGCTTGTAAACGACCTCGTACAGATACGGAGAGCCGGGCGCCCAGAATTTGGGGTCTTCGATCTTGCCGGTAAAGGTAAACTTGCCGTCAACGATTCTGGAGAACGCGGCGAAGACTACTTTGCCTTCCGCGTCGTAAATGGCGACTTCCGCCGCGGTATTTTCGATTGACGGGTCAGCAACGAACGCCGTTCCCTTGATAACAAACGAGCCGTCCAGAGCGGGAACCAGCTTGCCGTTTTCCAGTTTCGCAGCGTATCCGGCGGCGGAAAGAATCTGTCCCTGCGGAGCGACCGACTCCATCCAGACGGTTCCCCACAAACCTGTTACAGCGGTGTACATGATTCCGCCCGGTCGGCGAACCTGCTTGCCGCGCGGCTGCCAGTTGGCGTCGGTCGGGTCGTAAACGACAACGCGAAGTTCCTGCTCGCCTTCGACCAGAACGTCGGTGATGTCAAAGCTGAAAGGCGTGAATCCGCCGGTATGCTTCCCGACGAGTTTACCGTTGACGAAAACCTGGGCTTTCCAGTCGCAGGCTTCAAAGTTGAGAATGATTCGCTTGCCAGCTTTAGTCCATTCTTCCGGAACCGTAAACTTGCGGTTGTAGACCAGCTGTTTGTTTTCGCCGACGAACTTCTTCACGCCGGACAGAGCCGATTCAATCGGATACGGAACGAGGATTTCGCCCTCGGAGGCAAACGTTTCCGCCGAGGCGTCTTTGTCGATAATAGCGTAGTCCCACAGACCGTTGAGGGACTTCCACGCCTCGCGTTCAAACTGCGGACGCGGGTATTCCGGCAGCGCGTTGTCAGGGCTGACTTCTTTCGCCCAGCGGCTGACAATCGGGTTGTCCTGAATTTCCCAGGCGTAAACGCTGGCGGCGCCAACAACGAATAGCGCCATAAGGAAGACGGTTAAACGTCGAATCATTGGAGTGAACTCCTTTCAAAAACGAGGGTTAAAAAATAATCTTCAATTAACGAAAAATCATTCTAAATCAAAAAATAGAAAAAAACATGCGCCCGGGAAATATTTTTGTTGAGGGAATCTTCCGGGAGATTTTGGAAGAGTTTTGGGGGCTACAGAAAAATTCCGGGGGGTTATTGTCAAAAATTCGGTTACTCTATATAATTATGAAATAAATGGTTAGTA
>JAZQDP010000043.1:0-6405 GCA_045546875.1 Thermoguttaceae bacterium
ACCTGTCCACTCAGCGCGTTGAAGGGGCAAAACATTTAGGCTATCTCCCGGAAAACGGACCACTGTACTACGACATGACCCCGCGGTCTTTGCTGACGTTTTTCGGGCGCGCCCGCGGTATGGACGCCAAGGTCTTAAAGCGTCAGATGGAAAAGGTAATCGAACTGTGCAAGCTGGGCGAGGTTATCGGGAAGCCGATCGGGAAACTGTCTCGCGGGTACCGACAGCGCGTCGGCATGGCGCAGACGCTGCTTCACGAGCCGGACGTTCTGATTATGGACGAGCCGACCGCCGGGCTGGATCCAAATCAGATTCACGACGTCCGGGAAACCATCAAACAACTCGGAGAAACCAAGACGATTCTTCTGTCAACTCATATTTTGCAGGAAGTAACCGCCATGGCAAACCGGGTCGTGTTTATCAACGAAGGACGCCTTGTCTTCGACGGTTCCGTTGCTGAACTGACAAAAGACGGCAAAACATTGGAGGAACAGTTCAGCAGACTGACGAAGTAGGGAAGAGGCAGAAGGCAGTAGGCAGTAGGCGCAAGCGCCGCTCTTACTTACCACTAACCACTTACTACTTACCACTTCACAAATACCAATCCCTTAATCTCGCAACTCGCAACTCGCAACTCGCAACTTATATAACCATGAATTTTCACGCAGCTCAAGCCGTATTCAAGCGAAACTTTTTCGCTTACTTTTCCAGCCCCACCGGGTACGTGTTTATTTGCGTATTCGTGCTTTTATGCGCGTTTTCCGCGTTCTGGCCGGCGGAGTTCTTCAATATGAACCTCGCCAACCTGGGACAGCTCAACAACATCTATCCGTTTATTATGCTCCTGTTCATTCCCGCCATTACGATGAGCGTTTGGGCGGAAGAGCGTCAGCGGGGCACGGACGAATTGCTGCTCACTCTCCCGGCGCGGGACTTCGACATCACCGTTGGGAAGTTTCTGGCTGCGATTGGGATTTACACAGCGTCGCTGCTTTTCGCCGCGATTTGTTTGCTGTGCGAGTTGGAATGGCTGGGCAATCCGGATTTAGGGCTGTTTATCGCGACGTTTATCGGGTACTGGCTTTTGGGCGCGGCAATGTGCGCTATCGGGATGGCAGCGTCGTTTGTTACATCCAACCTGACAATGGCGTACATTTTCGGCGTGGCGTTTAACGCGCCGCTGACGTTTGCCGTTTGGAGTTCAAACCTTTTTTCCCAGAAATGGGGACGATTTTTCTCCGACTGGAGCTTTTCCGGTCAGCTCGCCCCGTTCGGACGAGGTCTGTTTTCCCTGTCCTCGACAATCTTTTTCGTCGGCTGCGCTGTCGCGGCGTTGTACGTCTGCATGATTCTCATTTCCCGGCGTCATTGGGCTGACGGCGCCAACGCCTGGAATCGTTCGATTCATTATATAATCCGAGCGGTATGCTTGTTCGTTTTTGTCGTTGGGCTGGCGGGGCTGTTGAAAAATCACGACGTCCAGTTTGATTTGACGGAAGAGCGCCTCAATTCGATGGCGTCGGCAACCAAAAATCTTATTGATTACATGGATCCCAATCGTCCGGTTAAAATTGACGCGTATATTTCCCCGGAAGTCCCGCAGCGATACGTTCAGATTAAAGGTCAGATGGAACGCCTTCTTCATGAAATCAGCTCCCGCGGGGGAAAGCGGTTTGACGTCAATATTCATTACATCAAGCCGCTGACAGACGAGGCTTTACTGGCAGAAAAACAGTACGGAATTCGCCCCAAACGCGTAGCGGACATTTCCCGCTCTGTTATGACAACCGAAGACATTTATCTTGCCGCTGTGTTTTCTTCCGGCGTGGAACAGGTAATCATTCCCTATATTGACCCGGGCATGTCGGTAGATTACGAACTGTCACGCGCTCTGGCAACGGTGTCTTCAAAACAACGCAAAAGAATCGGCGTTGTCCAGACGGACGTTCAACTTTTCAGCGGAATTGACTTCGCCGCCATGCGTCCAACTCCCGACTGGAAAATCATTGAGGAATTAAAACTGACTTACAACGTCGAATCGGTTGACCCTAAAGAGAAAATCAATCCGGCGGAATGGGACGCGCTTCTTTGCGTTCAGCCGTCGTCGTTAAGCCCAGACGAACTGGGTAACTTTATCGAAGCGGTTAAAGCGGGAACGCCAACGGCAATTTTTGAAGATCCGCTATCGTACTTTGCCGCTGACACTATTCCCGGCACGTCAGAACCTCGTCACCCGCAGGGCAATCCGATGATGGCGATGATGATGCAGCAGCAGGCGCCGCCCAAGGGAGACATCAACAAGCTGTGGGATTTGCTGGGCGTTGAGTTTAACGGAGACGGCTGCGTCTATCAGCCGTACAATCCCATCCCGCGCTTTTCCGACATTCCCGCCCAATTCATTTTCATTGACTACGGGGCGGGCGAACCGGAACCGTTTAATAAATCCACCCCCACGACAGAGTGGCTGCAGCGCGTTTTGCTGCCTTTCCCCGGTTCGATTGTTTTGATGGACAACGTCAAAAAGAACGCTGGCGAAACGGGACGCGATCTGGAACAACGATTTCTCCTTCGCACCGGTCCGAAAGCGGGCTTTGTTCCCGGCAATAAACTGTTTAAGATTAACCGTATGGGCGCCAGAGCGGGAATTAATCTCGATGCAAAACCCAATCCGTCACACGGCGATTTAATCGTTTCCGCCTGGATTACAAGTAAAAACTGGAAGCGTCCTGTCGCTGAAACGACTGCTGCTGACGCATCAGGCAAAGACGCAGCCGATAAACCCTCAGAGAAAAAGCCCGTTGCCGCTCAAGACAACGTCAACGTGATTTTAACGGCAGATTTGGACTTGTTCCATGACGCCTTTTTCAGCCTCCGAAATGAGGTTTTGGATGAAGATTTCAAATTCGACAACGTCGCGTTCGTCCTTAACGTTATAGACCGCGTTGCAGGTCAAGACATGTTCTGTCACATACGCTCCCATCGCCCGGAACACAGAACGCTGACTTTGATTAACGATCTGACCCGTCAGGCTCGGGAAAAGAAAGAAAAAGACGTTGCGGCTTTGCAGGCTCAGTACGACAAAAAAGTCGAACAGCAAAAAAAGCGAATTGAGGAAGAAACGCAAAAGCTCAACCGACAGATTCGGGAACAGGGCTTGGATCAGCAGGAGGTTTTGCAGCGGGTGGAACTGTTCTCCGCCGATTTGAACAAACGATTTGAAGCGCAAAAACAGCAGTTTGAGCGCGACAAGGAACAGCAGACTCAGCGTCTGGAAACGGAACTGCGAACGGAAATCAACCGGGCGCAAGATAAATGCAAGCTGCTGGCGGTGATTCTGCCGCCGATTCTGCCACTGATTATCGCGATCGCGGTTTATATCAAACGGCGTCTGGACGAATACGAGGGCGTCAACCAAAAGCGGCGCCGCAAAACGTCTGTTACAAAGAACTGACGTTCGCTCGTTTCAAGTCATAATTCAACGTTGCCAAATCAAATAATCAGAAGATATTAAAATGAAAGAATTCAAGAAAACATTGCTGTTCGTTATTCTGGCTGTCGCGGCGGCTGGCGCCAGCTGGTATGTCAATCGCCCGATTCAAACCGCTGACAGCGTCGAAAACGGTTTGGGAACCCAGTTGTTCCCAGACTTCAAAAACCCGAACGATGCCACGTCCTTGGAAATTGTCAAGTATAATTCCCAGACGTCTGAAAAAAGCTCGTTTCAGGTCAAACAGGTCAACAACCGATGGAGCATTCCGACGCATGACAATTACCCAACCGACGCGCAAACGCAGCTGGTTGAAGCGGCAAGCGACGTCATGGGGCTGGAAATTCTCAATCAGGTTTCGACCGACAGCGGGGATCAGGAAACCTACGGCGTAGTCGACCCGGACGAAAAGGACTTGCCGCCCGGCTCTCGCGGCGTGGGAACGAAAGTCGTTTTGCGCAACGCTCACGGCGACGTTCTGCTCGGGCTGATTATCGGCGACAGCGTCAAAAATACAAAAGATCAGCGGTACGTTCGCCGCGTGGGACAGAATCCGATTTTTACAACAAAAATCTATACGGACAAACTGTCAACCAACTTTGGCGACTGGATTGAAAAAGACCTGCTTCAGATTGACGTCTGGGATATTAAATCAATTACCGTCAACGATTTGGCGTTGAAAATTCAAAACGGAGAGCCGTATCTTCGAGACAACGGCATGATGAAATTCGCTTTCTACGATCAGGCAGACCCGTCGTGGTCGCTGGAAGATATGACCATTTCCGATAAAAACGGGAAGTTAAAGCAGCTTAAACTGCGTGACGACGAAGGGCTGGACATCGCCAGAATCGGCAGACTCGCTCAAGCGTTGGACGACCTGAAAATCGTAGACGTTCGCCGCAAATCAGACGCATTCAGCAAATCCCTCAAACAGACGGGTTCTTATAAAGTTGACGTCGAGACTCAGGCGGATTTGATTTCAAAGGGATTCTGTCTCTTGCCGATTCCCGGTTCTGACGGTCAGCAGCAAATCACGCTCTTGTCGACCGATGGCGACATTACCGTTGACATGGGCAACGGCGTCGAATACATTCTCCGTTTTGGCGCGATTGCCGACAACGTCCGTTCAGACAAAGGGGAATCAACCGTCAACCGTTATCTGTTTGTCATGGTTCAGTTCAACCCGAACGGCATTAAAAAGCCGGAGCTGGCGCCCGTTCCAGAAGCTCCCAACGAGAATTCTCCCGACGCGGCTGCTGTTGCGGAAATGACTCAAAAAATCGCCGACGTCAAAGCGGCTAACGAAAAGAAAACCAAACAGTACGAAGCAGTCCTCGCCAAGGCGAAAGAAAAAGTTGAGAAACTCAACAAACGCTTTGCGGACTGGTATTATATTATCGACGACGAGGAATATAAAAAGATTCATATTTCCCGAAAAGACGTTATCGCAAAGAAGTCTGAACTGGTATGTCCCGAATGCGGCGAGGCAGGCGACCATGATCACAACCACGCTCACGAACACGCCGCAGAAGACGCTGATCACGACCATGACCACGACCACGGCGCTCAACCGCAGCCTGTTGACAATCATTCTGAAGAAGACGCGTCAATTGTTGACGATCTTCCCGAATTAGAAATTGACAACTACCAAAGTCCGGAACTGGAAGATTTAACCGAGCAGTCCCCTGCCCCAACTCCAGAACAACCTGTTGCGGAGGAACCAACTAACGAGTCCACAAAAGCAGAAGAACAAACCAAGCCAGAGGAAAAAACAGAGGAAAAAGCTGAACAAACGGAAACAAATGCAGAACAACCTGCTGTGCAGCAACCCAATACTGAAGACGTCAAACCGGAAGAAAACAGCAAACCGGAAAACAACGCCGATAATAATAAAGCTGAGAACGCTAATGCTGAAGATACAAAAGCTGACGATGCAAATGCCAATGATCCCAATGCCAATAACGAGCAAGGCAAATCGGCGGTAGAGGATATAATTGTCGAAGAAATTGAGGAAGTCCAGCCTTAATTGCTCGTTCTCATGTCGGCAATTTCCAAAACAATTAAACGTCAAACCTGGAAGACGTTTTGTCATAATTTTGACATTCAGTTTATTGATTTTTATTTTTGGTTAGTTTACAGAGCTTGACAGTTTTCAGTTACTCTGAAATGATTATGGCTGTCATCTCCGGACGCTTTCCGCCAACCTTGGAGTTTTCAAAATGCAAAAACAATTTGACCTGACAAACAAGAATGCCTGGGTTACAGGCGCAAGCGTTGGAATCGGGCGCGCCTACGCAATCGCATTGGCAAAAGCGGGCGCCAACGTCGCTGTCGTTGATATTGACGACCGAACCGGGGAAAAGACAGCGGAAGAGATTCGCTCTCTGGGCGTAAAAAGCATTTTTATTCACTGCAACGTTTGCAATCCGGAAGAAGTTGAAGCGATGGCAGATAAAGTCGTCGAAACGTTTGGACGGCTGGACATTGCCGTCAACAATGCTGGAATTGGAATTCTCGGACCGGACGAATCGTACCCGTTAAGCACATGGGAAAAGGTGATCGGCGTCAATTTTACCGGCTCCTGGCTTTGCTGTGCAGCTGCCGCCAGAAAGTTCATCGCTCAAAACAAGGTTGACGATAAGCCTATGGGTGGAAAGATTATCAATACCGCCAGTATGTCTGCGCGTATAGCCAACTGCAACGCCTCGTACGACGGTTCCAAAGGCGGCGTTGTCGAAATGACTCGCGCCCTCGCCGCTCAATGGGGACGGCACAACATTAACGTCAACTGCATCAGCCCAAGCTATATTCTATCGCCCATGCACGCCAGCACGCCAGTGGAAGTCCGAGAAAGAATTCGTTCACTCACGCCCATGGGATACATGGAACGTCCGGAAGATTTGGCAGGACCGCTTGTC
>JAZQDP010000044.1:0-2274 GCA_045546875.1 Thermoguttaceae bacterium
GATTCAGATGGCGGCGGGGCAATTTATGAATTAACATATTTGTCCGGCTCTGGCAACACCTTGGAATTCTCCGAGAATACCGCAGCAAAAAGTGGCGGGGCAATTTATCAATTAGGAATTCCGAACTACAGCACAACAGGTTTGACCGGCAATAATAACACCCTAACATTTTCTAACAATACCGCAAATGGTACAAATAATACTGGTAATGGTGGAGCAATTTATAATTTAATAAATTTATCCGGCTCTGGCAACACCCTGAAATTCGAAGGCAATACCGCAACATTGAATGGCGGGGCGATTGGTTCTTTTACAACGCTATCTGGCGAAAATAACACCCTAACGTTCACTGGCAATACCGCAGTCAATGGCGGGGCAATTCATACATTAGGAGATTTGTCTGGCTCTGGCAACACCCTGGAATTCTCAGAGAATACCGCAAAAAGATATGGCGGGGCAATTAGTCATTTATCTACTTTGTCCGGCTCTGGCAACACCCTAACGTTCACTGGCAATACTGCAAGACTGTATGGCGGGGCAATTAGTACATTAAGCGATTTGGCTGGCAATAATAACACCCTGGAATTCTCAGAGAATACCGCAAGAATACAGGGCGGGGCAATTTTATCTTTAACAAATTTGTCCGGCTCTGGCAACACCCTGGAATTTACTGGCAATACCGCAGGAACTTATGGTGGGGCAATTGCCGTTTTAGGAGACGTGTCCGGCTCTGGCAACACCCTGGAATTCTCAGAGAATACCGCAAAAAGTGGCGGGGCAATTTGGAGATTAGGACATCCGTACGAAGACACATTAGGTTTGACCGGCAATAATAACAAACTGACATTCTCAAAAAATGCCGCAAATGGTACTGATAATGAGGATGGCGGCGGGGCAATTTATCAATTAATTGATTTGTCCGGCTCTGGCAACACCTTGGAATTTACTGGCAATACAGCAGAACACAATGGCGGGGCAATTGGTATTGTTAGAGGGGGGATTTCTGGCGAAAATAACACCTTAACGTTCACTGGCAATACGGCAGGAGCTGATGGCGGCGCAATTTGCTCATATTTCTCAATTGAATTTTCTGGCAATAATACATTAACGTTTACGGGCAATAAAGCAGGCAAGAAAGGAAATGACATCTATTTAACAGGATATTCTTCTGCCCTTCCTGCTAACCTGACGTTCAGCGGCGGTACGCATTCTTTTGACGGCGGTATCTGGCTTGATAAACATCCAGAAGGCGAATACGGCACAACAACAATTTCCAACGGCGCTAATGTAACGATTGCCGGTCGTGATGATGATTCCGTAAATGAATATGAGTTTAGAGACGTTTCTCTTACCGCAAATCTGACGGCAACGTTAGACGACATTGAGTATCTGCACGGTAACTTTACCGTTGGCGAAAACGGGTTGATGACGATCAATAAAAATGAAAAGACCGCAACGATTAAGTCAACGACAAACAACGGCGTTTTGGATTTGGTTTACGATGCGGGAGAGGAAGCAGAAAATTTTGCTATCTCGTCCGGACGCATTGATATTCAAGGATACCTTGATGGAACGGTGGAAGTTATCGACGGCGCGACGTATTCGCCAGGCAATTCCGTTGGATTCACCAACGTTACGGGAGACGTTATTATCGAAAATGCCGTTATTCTCTTTGAATTTGGCGAATATCCCGACGGCGATTCCAACCACGACGTTTTGACCGTTATCGACGGAAGTTTTTCAATTGAATCAGGATTGGTAAACCTTTTATTCGAAAACAGCGACGTTTCTCTTTGGGCAACGGAAGGCGCCGAATACCTGCTGGTTTCCGACGACGGGTTTGCCAGCGAAACAATCGACCTGACCCGTTTCCTTGGGAATTATCATGGTTACTTTAGTCTGGAAGGCAGAACAGACGGCTTGTATTTAGTCGGACTCGGAACTCCCGTTCCGGAACCGTCCACGTGGGCGCTGCTGATTTTCGGCGCTGCCGGGCTGGCGTACATGCGGAAACGCAGTAGGCAGTAGGGAGTAGGGAATAGGGAATAGGGAATAGGGAGTGGATTGAAAGGCGGTAATGGAGTGAGCGTCAGCGAACGAAATTACGCATTCGCCGTCAGGCGAACGTTTAGGAAGTAAGAAATAACCTCACGCAAAGTGCGCAAAGTTCGCGAAGTGTTAAAAGAGAACAACCGCGTTAGCGGTTGAATGTTCGTAGCCGTGGGTTTTAACCCACGGAACATAGAACGCGTAAAAAAGAATATCGTCAAATAA
>JAZQDP010000045.1:0-1939 GCA_045546875.1 Thermoguttaceae bacterium
TTTCCTCACTTCGTCCGCTTCCAAATTCAACGAAGCGACACCGACCGACGGGAATTTTATAATACCCGATTTATAGTTAAATTTCCACCCTTTTTTAGTCCAAAATTGGGGCAATTACCAAAAACTTTTGGGCGCGGGCAAAACGTCTACTTTTTAGCTCTCAGGTACAGACTTGCCGGAAGAACCATATAAAATATACCAAAAAAGGCTTGACTTTTCGCCAATAAAGGAGTATAATCGAGGAACAATGCGAAAAAGCCCAACAACGTTCCTGACGATACTTTCCCTTCTGTCGGCGGTTTCCGTTTCTCCAGTCGCTTTTGCGGATCATGCCGATGGTCAGCAACCGCTCTTGCCTGCCGGCATATCCGAAGAAGAAGCTCGCTGGGCGGACTGGGCGGATTGGGATAAAGTGTCAACCGCCACCGAAAACAATGCCGGCGGAACCTCAACTGCGCCCCAAAAACAAGAGCTTATCGCCCCGCAAACTGACGACGACGCAGCGCTCGACCAATCCGCAAGCGTTGGCAATGAGCAATTAGCAGAAGCAGTAGGCAGTAGGCAAGAGGCAGCAGGCAGTAGTAATTCCGAATTCCGCATTCCGAATTCCGCATTAAATAATTCCATTCCGGCTGACGTCGCTAAACTGGTCGAGGCAATCGACAAGGACGTTCAGACCGAGTCCTATTCTCATCAAAACATTCGCTATTTGAGTTCGTTCACGGTTCGTCAAACGGACCCGGCGCCAATAACGCCTCCAATTCAATCGGTCTTAAATCGCATCCGCGCCGTTCGCCGCCAGTATTTTAATAAACGGCTCAATACAGACGCCAACTCCCCGTTCGAGGCGATGATGTCGGTTTGCGCGTTCGGCTGTTACGCCTCGATTCACTATCCCGCCCAGGACGTCGATTTCAATACCGCCGGGACCCTATGCTGGAATTACCCAATGTGCGAAACGTCGATCCTGTCTGTCAACCATAATCCGCACTCGTCGTCATCGTTCCTGTCCGACGCGGGTTCCGACTCAGGCTCGAAACCAACGTTTTCGGCTCGCTATCCCCGAGGTCGAATCGTTACGGTCGCGCTCAACAGTTCCGGCTCCATTTTCCCTTATATCGGGTACTGTCAACAAGAACGCGAGGGGGAATTCCTCTCGATGCTGGCAATCGCCAGGGTCAGCGCCGATTATAAGTTTGCGCCCCGAGGGCAGATGGACATCGACAAACTTATTGCCAGCGACTCTCAACCGGGCGACAATTTAACGATTCGTTCAACAGACATTGCCTTTTCCGTTGCCGACCTGACCGCTCAAGCGATGGATCGGTGTAACGGCGGGGATATGTCAGCCCTTTTAACCGGTTTATCATACTACGTCCCTCGCGAGACTTGGACTAACGCTTGGGGCGAAACCTGGTCTGTCCTTCGGATTCTGGATCATGAACTTAAACGCTCTGTCAACCTTGCCGACTCCGATTCCACCGACCGGCTTTACGCCTTAACATACGCTCTGCGCCGTCGGCTCGCGTTTGACGACAACCAGTTAGAAGCCCAGTACGCCGTCGTGGACGAATACCTCGCCAAAATGAAACGGTTCGCCCTTTCGATTCAGAATTCAGACGGGTCCTGGAATGGCGCCTTTTTTACTCGCAAGGGGAAAAGCCGCTATCCGGACGCCGATTTCGCCGCTACGGCTCATTTCGCCCGGTGGCTAACTATCCTGTACCATAGCAATGCGCTCAACGACCCGAGGCTGACAAAAACGATGGAATATTTGGTAACAGAACTCGAATCCCGGCTCGAATCCTACGATCCGTCTGAGATGTCTCAAAAAGACGTCCGCGCCGTCGCTTACGCGTTACAGGCTATTGCCATCTATCAGCAACGATGGACGGGAGCGGTTAGCGATTAGCGATTAGCGATAAGGAAAGCTACTAGC
>JAZQDP010000046.1:0-2752 GCA_045546875.1 Thermoguttaceae bacterium
AGAACGACATGGCTACGATCCGACTTCGTGATTTTCAGAACGTTGTTCTTCTGACGCAGCAGCGCGACGGGAACGTCAACCGTCCACGGAGCCAGCCAGAGCGTTCCGAGGTCTTGCCCGTTGAGTTCCACCTGCGCCATGACGCAGACGGCGCCCAAGTCCAGAACGGCAGATTTCGCGTTTAAGACGGAGGCGTCGAGGTCAAAGTTCGTTTCGTAAACCGCCTGACCGGAATAGTAGCGGATGTACGGATCGTCGCTTTTCGACCAGTCGGACGGCGTCTGGAAAACGACGGTCTTTTCCTTTCCCGATTCCATGTTCCGCCCAGACGCCGCGTTTTGATTGAATGTAACGCTAAAGCGGGACAGTTCAATCGTCTTGACGTTTTTGTCGGTTTCTGATTTGAGCAGGTCCGACAGCGGCGGCAGTTTTGATTCGTCCGGAGTCGGTTCCGGTTCAAAAATGACAAACCAGCTTTGCGACTGAGTAAACGGAATTCGAATTGTCGTTCGTCCGTTGGATTCCTGCTTTGAAGTAACTCGGTATCGTTTGCCGGAGTAGGGGTTCCAGAGTTGAACGGAATTCCCAACCGCCCGGAACGTACAATCAGCCGTTTGCGGAGTTGGCAGACAGCTTGCGATAAAATAGATATGTGCCGCGCCGTCCAATCGATGAATCCAGCGAAGATTGCCTGTCGATTCAAAGTCCGGGGCGATTCCCATTTCTTGCAGCATTGTTACAGTGTTAGAGAAACTGGGATAGGCATTCGAATCCCCGTTATAGCGGAATCCCCACGGAGACATGTTGTATCGCCCCAGTTCAGCAGCCGGGGTCGACTGACATAACCAGCTGGAGTCGGTAACAATGGTTTTGACGTCGGCGCCGTCGAGTATTTCGATCGCCCCTAAAAAACCGGCAGGCGTGGGTTCTTCGCCTCCATTGAATACAACGGCTTCAATGATGTTTTTACCCGGTTTAAATGCAGAGCCAACGTTGAGAATTTGAGGGTATTTAAAGTTGTCACAAGACCCAACTTTCTGCCCGTTGACGTATAGCGTACAAGCGTTATCTGCCGCGATGGCGGCAACTGCCGTTCCACGATAGGCGTCCGTGAGATGGATTTCTCGAACAAACGTCTTTTCCACGCCCGGCGTAATCCGGTGATAATTGACGTCTGACCAGATCCATTTCGCGTTTTGAATAGCTTGTTCCAGATGAAATTTTGAATTGCTGGCGTATGCATGCGATTCCTCTGGCAAGAATTCAGTGAGGCTTCTGACAAGGTCGTCTTGTTCCAGTTCTGCTAACGAAGGGGAATGTTTTGGACGCGAACCAACGATAACCGCTCCGGCGCGATGAAGTTCGTTGAGTTTTTTTGCCAGGCGAAGTGTCATGGTTTCACATTGAGGCAAAATCAAAATGGAATAGCTCATACCGTCCGGGAAAACGATTCGACCGTCTTTAACCGTCGCGCGTTCAATGAGCGTTTCCGGACAGCAGCCGTCAAAGTTGTATTCCATCCGGTCGGGAAGAGAAATGAGCGACGTGGCGGAATTGGGCGGCGTGAAAACCGTCGGCGCGCCTTCCCTGTCTAAATAGAGAACGTCCGCCGAGGGCAGCCCGCGCTGTAACAGAGCCTGACATCGGGCAACGTAAAGGTGATACGCGTCCGCCATGCTCCACCACGTTTGCGTCCTGTCCCAATGAACGCCGTGAACGGAAAGCGAATATCCGGGGCGGTTGTCGTCGGTCGGCTGATGGAACATTCTGTGGAAGATAAACCGGTTAATCCCGGCGCACAACGCCCAGTCCGTTTGCTGTTTCATAGCGCCCGGATACTGGAGCCATCTGTCGTTTGAAGACGTAAACGCCTCCGCGCCGATAATCTTCTTTCCGCACGTGTGACCGCTGGAAACCGCTTCGATAACGCTGAATTCCGAATTCAGACCGTAATTATGCGACCAGAATTCCCCCATCGGGACGTCCGCCGAGCGGAACAGATACAAATCGCCCGCCGGGTTGAGGTCGTACGCCTCGGTCGAGAAGTTCAAGCCGCGTTTGGCGCCGAGGCGTTTCATGTACTCGACGTTATTTTCGTAAACGAGTTCCTGAGCCGTGCGGCGCAAGTCCCAGAGGAACCGCTCTGACTTCTCAACGCTTTCAACCGGAACGCCGAACATGACAGGCGTCCACGGCAGCGGGTCGTAGCCGCGCTTTTCGATAAAATGACGGCGGAAATTCTCCGACCAGTTTTGAGAGCTCATCTCCCAGCTGTCGTGATGAAGAGTCGTAAACTTCCCGACCGCCAGGAATTGAGACAGGAACTTTTCGTAATTCTGATCAAATCCGGACTTCTCGAACTTGTCACATTCCAGCCCCAGCCCGGCGCTCGGAGCCGGACGCGTCGTTTGACCCGTCAGACGGCGTCCCAGACGCAGAATCGTCCAATCGCCCTCCGGAGCCGTCCACTGAAGGACGCCGTTGGCGTCCATAAATCGGGAGACGTCGATAATCTTGTCAAACGGAATCACCGCGTCCGCGGGCAGCTCGGTTTTGTCTGGCGTTAAATACGGTTTGACGCCGCGTACAGAGGAGTACGGAGGACGATAAAACAGAGCTTTCTCTTCCCAGTCGGCAAGACGGTATTCCTGCCTGGGCGTTGGATAGGCAATCACGGCAACGTCCTTATAGAATTCCCGCCATTGCTTTTCAAACTGACCCAGCGACCCCATGCCGAAATAGGGAACGCGGG
>JAZQDP010000047.1:0-10528 GCA_045546875.1 Thermoguttaceae bacterium
GAAATTGAAGGGGCTTGCAAACAGGTTGTAGGACGTCGCTTGAAACAAACCGGAGCCAGATGGAAGATTGAAAATTTAAACAGAATGTTAAGCATCGTCTGCGCCGTTCACAACGACGCTTGGGATTTATACTGGTCAAACTGTTAATTTTCAGCGCCCCCCAATTTTGAACGCACCCTTTCTGCTCAAAAAACGTTCCCTCCCCCTATTTTTCTTTTGATAAATGCGTTATAATATATATGAAATATATTGAGAAAAATGTAAGGAAAAAGCCTATTAAAGTGCAATAAAATCGTTGTTACGATACATTAAAAGCAGGACAACCATTTTTGAAATGCACGTTTTGTAACTGGAAAAGGCGAAGGGTGAGAATCTGTAATAGTTTAATTCTCCTGCTTCGTTTTTTCTGTTCTTTATTTCGAGTCCCATTCCCGTATTGAAAGGAATTAACATGATTAGAAAACTTTTGATGGTATTGGTTGTTTTGACTTTATGCGTCAGCGCTTACGCTCAGGACGCTCCGAAGCAGGAAGGCTCGGGGAAAACCGCTATGGGCGGCATGGGCGGACGCGGTTCGTTCACCCCTACTCCGTTTGTTCGTCCGGAAACGATGCCGGAAGCGACTCAGGAAAACATCGACAAGGCGATTGCCAAGGGCGTAGAATATCTCAAAACCAAAGGACAGGGCGCGGACGGCTCATTTAGCAAGTTCATGGGAATTGGCATTACCGCGTTCGTAACCGGGGCGATGTTGGACGCTGGCTTGTCGCCCGACGACCCGGCTGTCGCCAAGGGATTAAAGTATCTCGAAGGGTTCGTTCAGCCCGACGGCGGAATCTACAATCCCGATATGATGCTTATCACCTACGAGTCCTGCATTGCGATTGACACGTTTGTCAAGGCGAACGCGGACGGACGATATGACAAGATTCTCAAGCGGGCGGAAACGTTCATCCGCTCAACCCAGTACAACGAAGAAAACGGTTACTCTGCCGACAATCTCAACTACGGCGGCAGCGGCTACGGCACGATGGGGCGCGCTGACCTGTCCAACACCGGCTTTTTCCTGGACGCCTTAAAATCGCTGGGCGCGAAGGCGGACGACCCCGCCATTCAAAAGGCGATGGTTTTCGTTTCCCGCTGCCAGAACTGCGAGTCCCCCCACAACACAACCAAGTTTGCTGACAAGAACCCGGACGGTGGATTCTTCTACGTCTGCGTTGGCGACGGCAACATGGAAAACGGCGGCATGCGCTCTTACGGCTCCATGTCCTACACGGGACTGAAGAGCTTCATCTACGCCAACATGGATACCAACGACGTCCGTTACAAGGCGGCGATGGACTGGATTAAAAAGTACTATACGGTACAGGAAAACCCGATGCAGCAGCAGGCGGGCGTCTACTATTATTTCAACACGTTTGGAAAGACCATGTCGCTTTTGGGACAGGACTCGTTTACCGACGCCAACGGCAAAGCCCACAACTGGCGCGCTGAACTGGCGTCTGAAATCATCGCTCGTCAGCAGCCGGACGGCTCCTGGAAAAATGGCGATTCCAACCGCTGGATGGAAAACGATCAGAACCTCGCCACCGCCTACGCCATCAAAGCGTTAGCCATGACGAAGAAATAGAATTACTAGCTTTGAGCTACTAGCTCCTAGCTTCTAGCTTTATATTTTTGATTCCAGCTTTAAATGTTAACGCTAAGAACTACAAAATTCCAAGCTAACGGCTAGGAGCTAATAGCTAATAGCTTACAAAGCAACTCGCAACTATCATGTCATTCATCTCAATTGAAAACGTTTACAAAACGTATAAAACCGGCGCGTCGGAAGTCCACGCGCTCAACGGCGTTTCCCTTCAAATTGAAAAGGGAGAACACGTTGCCATCATGGGCAAAAGCGGGTCGGGAAAATCGACTCTGTTACACGTTCTGGCGGGATTGACCCGATTCGACTCTGGGACCATTTCCATTGACGGGAACTCTGTCAGCGCGATGTCAGACGCCGCTTTGACCCGGTTTCGCCGGGAGAAAATCGGCTTGATCTTTCAGGCGTTCAACCTCATTCCGACGCTGACGGCGGAAGAGAACATCCTCTTGCCGCTTATCGCCGGCGGGAAGACTAACTTTGACAAAGACCGGCTGGAAATGCTCCTGACCCGTTTGGAAATCGCGGACAGACGCTCTCATCGTCCGGACGCACTGTCCGGCGGAGAGCAGCAGCGAGTTGCCGTGGCGCGAGCGCTGATGTCCCCAACGGACATTCTCCTTGCCGACGAGCCAACCGGGAATCTGGACTCCGCCAACTCGATGAAGCTTTGTCAGATTCTCAAAGAGCTGTGTAAAGACCAGGGGCGAACTCTTCTTGTTGTAACGCACGAAAATGAAGTCGCCGCCTTTGCGGATCGCGTTATTACGCTCAAAGACGGCAAGATTGAAAACGAATCCGTCAACAACTAAGGGGAGACTGCCATGCAACTGTTTTGTAAACTGATTTTTCGCGAGGCGTGCGTCCATCGCGTTCGGCTGGCGTTGGCTCTGCTGGCGATTATCGCAACGTCCTGCATGTCCGTCTGGATTATCGGCAACTTTGACCAGATCTCCGCTCAAAAGCGTGACACGGCTGAAAATTACCTCGGCGCGTATCAGCTTGTCCTTTCGCCCCCGGCAGGAATGGCAGGCGGACCCGGCGGCGGAATGGGCAGAGGAGGCATGCGCGGCGGACGTCCCGGCATGGGCGGACGTCCCGGCGGTATGTCTGGAGCTATGGGAGAAAAGCCCAACGCAGAAGCAAAGCCCGGCGAAGCAAAGCCCGACGAAGGCAAGCCTGAAATGGGCGGACGTCCAGAAGGCATGGGCGGCATGGGCGGATTCGGCGGCGGCATGGGCGGCGGGCGTCCCAACTTGAGAGCGCTCAGCCCGTTGACGCCGCAAGTCATTGCCATGCTTCGCAACGACGAGGACGTTGTTTCCGTCGACACGGCTATGCAGTGTTTTGGAGTTCAGTCGGCTTTGGCGGACGAGAACTTTTCCGTCTACGACAGAATTCGTCAAGGCATGGGAACGCCGATGGGATCGGCTCTGGTCGTTGGAATCAATACAACTCAAAGTCCGTTCAAGCTGGAAGACGGCCGTTGGTTCGATACGGTTGTAACAGGCTATCCGAAAGACTCTCAGGACGTTCTGGAATGCGTTGTCGGGTCGTCTGCAATGAAACAAATGCGCCCCATGGGAAACAAAGACAAGCGCAAGGCGGAAATCGGCTCGATTGTCCAGTTTTACTATAATGGCGTTGAAAACAAGGCGAAAATCGTCGGCGTGTTTCAGCAGGGTTTAAGCGGTTCCGTTCCGATTCAGCGCGGCGCTCCCGGCGCAGTTAAAGTCGATACGACCCCAAAACCCGTCCAGATTACTCAGGGCGCAATCTACGTTCCTCTCGGCGCGGCGGCTAAACTGGCGGACTGCGACCCGAGAACCGATCTGGTTTACATCAAACTCAAAGAGGGAACGGACGTCAAAGCGTTTCGACAAAAGTACGAAAAAATCTTTAAGGAGAAGGATTCTCCCCTGATGTTTCAGGACGTCAACGACGTTCGCACCGCTCTGACGGAAAACCAATCCGCCAGTTCCATTTTGAAACAGGCGTACGCCAGCATCGGGCTGGTTCTGGTTGCAGCAACGTTTATTATTTTCACGACGCTTTCCATGGGTGTAAACGAACGAACGCGCCAGCTGGCTCTGCTGCGCTGCATTGGACTTAGCAGCGGACAGATTTTCTTCCTCATCGTTGGCGAAGCGGTTTTGCTGGGCGTTTTGGGCGGAATCGGCGGCTTGGTTGCCGGATATGGTTTGCTCTGGACAAGTCAGGTTTTCAACGAAAACAATTTCAACGGGAACAACACTGCTGTTACACTCAGCGGGCTTTGCGTCGGCTTGACGTTCCTTTGCTCAATCGGCGGCGCTCTGCTGGCAAGCATTATTCCTGGAATCAGAGCAGCTCGCACAAAACCAATCGACGCGTTACAGGAATCGCAGTTTATCCCGCCCCATAGCTGGGCGTGGCGTTCGGCTGTCGTTGGACTGATTCTGTCGTCCGTTACACCCATAATCGTTTACGGAAACATCTTCTCCGGAGCGATGCAAAAGACGCTCTACGGCGGTTTGGGGCTGGTCTTGATGTCGATCGGGTTCCTGCTGCTCATTCCAGCGCTGATTATCATTTCCGAAAAGATATTCACTCCAATCGCCAGCGCGATTTTCGGGATACCGTCCGTCTTTCTGCACGGACAGCTGACCCGATCCCTGTGGCGATCCGTGGGAACTGTTATCAGCATCAGCGTCGGTCTGGGGCTGTACTGTTTCTTTGAGATTTGGGGCTATTCGATGCTCGTTCCGTTTACGCCAACGCACGACATGCCGGAAGCGCTCGTCGCGTTTTTCCCGAAGGGAATTTCAGACGCTGACGTTGAAAAAGTCAAGGCGTGCAAGGCGGTTGACCCTGACCGATTTATGGCTCTACAGGTAGAACACGCCAAATTCACGATCGAAACGCTCAAAAAACTTGACCCCAAATACGACCCCGACAAGCCGGGCGACCCGCGTAAATATGAATTTGGCATGAACGACAACATGGTTATTATGGGCGTCGACGTCGCCAAGGCGTTTGAAGGTTCTAACCCCATGTTGAAGTTCCCGCTTGCGGAAGGAACGCTCAAAGACGCTGTTACAAAGCTCAATTCAACGGAGAAAAACTACTGTCTGGTTATTGACGCCTTTGCACAGCCGCTCAACCTTCACGTGGGCGACGAGCTGGAATTCATCGTACCAGACCCGTCCAGCGGTCGCGGTACGTTCGGAGGTCTGCCGAAAACTATCGGGACGACGTCCATGACAGGCGTCAGCAACCCAGGCGAGGTAAAAGACGACAGCGGCAAAGCCAAAACGGTCAAGTTTGAAATCGCCGGCATTCTGTCCTATACGGGCTACCAGTGGATGGTCAAGACGTCCGGTCTGCGATTCCGTCAGGGGCGCGGCGGGCTGATTTTCTGCCGGGACAACCTCGTCTGGAGCGCTTTCAACACCCCGCAGGAAGACCGCAACCGGTTCTTCTGGTTTGACGAAAAGAAGGGGTCGGAGCTGGACTATAACGCGCTCAACTACGCCATGACGCAAATTGCCATAGATAGTTGCGAGTTGCGAGTTGCGAGTAGCGAGAATAACGAAACTGTGAAAGGCGGTAACGGAGCGAGCGATGCGAGCTCTGTTGCGCTTCCTGATCAAAGCTCCCAAGTTATTTCGTCCAAAGGCTTTGCTAAGGTGTCAACAATCGAATCGCTTAACGCGTTTCTCAACTCCCGGGCGGACTCCGTTATCGAAGCGATGGCAAAAATGCCGTTGATGATTTTGATTATCAGCTCCATCGCGGTTGTCAATACGATGGTTGCATCGGTTAGAACCCGCCGTTGGGAGATCGGGCTGTTACGCTCTATTTCCCTGACGCGATTCCAAACCGTGCGAATGATTTTCGCCGAATCGCTTTTGCTGGCGCTGGTTTCGTGCTTTGTCAGCTTCTCGCTGGGAACGATAGCCGCCTGGTGTTCGATTGGCGTTTCGTCAACCGGTGCGTTCGGAGCGGTCAACGTCCCGCTGACGTTCCCGTGGGAAAAGCTCGGCTTCGGATTCGCCCTGACGCTGGGGTTGTGCCTCCTCGCCGCCGTCTGGACAGCGTTCTCCGCCGCGCGGGAAGAACCGTCTAAACTGTTAGCGGGCGAACGATAGTTTGTAGATCGAAGATTAAGTTGAAGCTTAAGATTCTTGCATTGAGAATAATAAGTTTGTGTTAGAAAGTAAAAAGGTTCCAATCAGACTCCGTCTGACTGGAACCCGATAATTTCAACGCCCCCTTGGAGAATTCTTTCCCTTCCTAAATCAGTCTGTTCGTTCTGTTCGCTTCTTTGACCCAGTTGAAGTTGAGAATAAAACGCATTGGCTGGTTCAAGCCGGTTTTCCCATACTCTCCTCTGAAATTTCAACTTTATGTCGAACTGTTTTAAGGATTGTTGAAATTTCGGTTTCTGCACTGGCATGTTCACGATCCAGAAACGTTCTTTTCTTGCCCAGGGGTTAGACCAATATTTATCATGTTTTTCTCTATACATTTAATCTATATTGAAAAACAATAATACATTGGTCGGGCTAACGTCTGTAAACGATTCCAAGCAGAAAAACCATGTTAAACTTGTATTTCGATTACATCACGTCGAGGAAGAAATGATGCCCCATGTGATAGCGTCGCTGTTGCGGATAATAGTTCATCCATCGTTTATCGTACTGTGGAATTCTCATTTCGGTAGGATAACGATTTTGTGGGTTCTGACCTGAACGATAATACTCTTGAGACCAGAAGTTTTGCGGATAGTAAACGTAGGGATAGTGCATGTAGCGATTGTAATCCTGAGCCGTCATGTGAGGGGAGTACTGACGCCCATAAGCTTGTTGTTGCCCAACTGGTTGCTGAGCCTCAACGGACTGTACGTTACACAGCCCAACAATTGCCGCAATAAGCAGCGCAAAATAAACTGTTTTCTTGAACATTTCTTTATCCTTTGCTTCAGAGTTGTCTATACTCTCTAATTTACGCCTATTTCGCCTCCATGCGTATTAATGCGTTTATGTAAAAGCAATTCCTGTAGCGCCTCATGCGCCAGAAATCCCTCTATAATGTTAGAATCGGAATTTCCATTAAAAATGTTAAATAAATTTTTGAAACTTATTAGTAATTCTGACGTCTGAATGTTTTGATTTGAAAAGACGATAAGTTTGAATTTGTCTATTATTGGTATTTTGAAAAGCCAGGGTAAAATACTGATAAAATCGGCTTTTAGCTTATCTATACTAGCTATCTTTCCATCTTTAGCGTTTAATCCTTTTAAATTAAGTATTGTCAGAAAAAAGCTCTTGAATTTATTTGCTGAATTAGATATACTGTAACGAAAAGAAGCGTTTTAACGATTGTGTGTTAAAACAGCAATAACGAAAATTCAAATTATATCCAGATTTGTTGTTCTTTGGCGCTGTTGTTGCGTTAGAGCCGGATAATCTGGAAATGTTATTTTACTACAGGAGTTATCATGGAGAAGCTTAATCGTCGTGCTGCTCTTTTGACTGCCGGGGCAGCGTTGGCAAGCGTTGTTACAGGAACGGCAGAAGCTGGTATTTTACGTCGTCGTTTTGTACCGCAACAAGCTTGCCCTCCACAGCCTATGGTTCAACAGCCAGCGGCTCAACCCACGTCCGCGCTTTCCTTTAACAATGCGGATTTCTATACCGCTGATGGCAAGTTCAACGAAGACAAGGCAAAAGACGCCATTATCTCATTGTGCCGTTATTTTAATTATCCGATTTTTCCGGATTTGAAAGAACGTCTTTGGGTTTCAGACTATGGAACGGGTCAGTTTACTAAACTGGGGTTGGCGTGCATTGGAATCGTCAACAATGATAAAGACGAATTGGGGCTGACATTTATGATGCAAGATCTTTACCTCTTGCCAGGGCAGATGTTGCCGGAACACTGGCACATCAAGGGCGACGGCATTGCTATTAAAAATGAAGGCTGGTTTATTCGACATGGCAAATCATTTATCGTTGGCATTGGTGAAGACAATCTCCCAGAAGATATCGTTATTCCGGAATGCCACATGGGCGGTAAGGTTGAAGTCAAGCATGGACGTTGGGTCAATCCGGGTGAATACGTTCAACTGGCGCAAATCGAAACCAAACATTGGCAAATGGCTGGTCCCGAAGGCTGTATTCTGACCGAGGTTGCTAACCTTCATACCAACAGCGCTGTTCGACATAATGATCCAAGTATTAATGATCATTTTTTGAATAACTGATAAAATGAGCCGGGGCGTCAAGCCCCGGTAAATACAGTTGCGAGTAGCGATGTTCTTAATTTAGAAATTATTGGCTCGCCTAATTCGCAACTGCATTTCGTCAACTACTCCTTACTCCCTGCTTTATGTCTCAAACCGTATTAATTACCGGGGCGGCTGGTTTTATCGGCTCGCATTTGACTCGTCGTTTGTTGCGCGATGGCATAACCGTTATTGGCATTGATAATGAATCGACAGGACGTTATGAGAATATCGTTTCGTTGCTTGACAATCCCAATTTTCGGTATGTTAGAGCTGACGCTGGCGACGAGACGATATTATCGGACTTAATGCAGGGGGTAGATTCGGTTTATCATCTTGCCGCGGCTGTTGGCGTGGCGTTGGTGGCAGCTGATCCCATTCGGACGATTCAAACCAACATTGATTTGACTCAAACATTATTGAGGGTTTTAGAACGATGGAATCGCGAGCGTCCGATTAAACTCTATTTTGCGTCCACCTCTGAAGTCTATGGTCGAAATCCTGCCAGAATCTGGAGCGAAGACGATGAACTGGTTTTCGGTCCGACGACTATTGGCAGGTGGAGTTATGGATTGTCAAAAGCGATTGATGAACATCTGGTTTTAGCGTACCAGCGTCAATTTGGCATTCCTGTTGTGATTGGTCGTTTTTTCAATGTTGTTGGCGTTCGCCAAACAGGGCAGTACGGTATGGTTTTGCCTCGATTTGTTTCGGCTGCATTGAAAAACGAACCGTTGACTGTTTACGACGATGGAACGCAGCGTCGATGTTTTATTCACGTTTCAGATGTGGTTGAGATTATCCGTCAGTTGGTTTCAAATTCTGCGTGTAACGGTCAGATTTATAATATTGGCTCCAGCGAACCAATTTCTATTTTAGATTTGGCTAAAAGAGTCGTTGCGATTACAGGGTCAAAATCGACCATTGAATTTAAACCGTCAACAACCGTTTATGGAGATAATTTCGAAGATTGTCGATGGCGAACGCCCGATGTTTCAAAGTTGTTTTCTGCGATTGAATATCGTCCTCAATTTACTCTTGATGACGCAATTTCTGATATTGTTTTGGAAATGAAGCCGTTGAGTTGCAACAAAAATAATAAATCTAAACGTAAACCGTCGGAATTGTAAAAATTCGTCTTGACAAGAAACAGGGCAGGGCGTACAATAGAACCCAATCATGTCGAAAAGGGAATTTCGATTTTTTTCCATGGAAGGATTTTATTGATGAACGCGACTTCTAAAAAAGAGCGGGACAAACAAAAACGACTCAAACTGAGCGTTGAAATTCTTAAAGCGCTAGGTCATCCGGTTCGTCTTCAAATGGTGGAAATGTTAGAGCAGGGCGAGTTGTGCGTTCTGGTATTTCAAGAATATTTCCAATTGGATTTCTCGACCATTTCTCGACATTTACTTAAACTGACTCATGCTGGCATTCTGGATTATGACAAACGGGGCAAGTTTGTTTATTATCGTCTCAAATGTCCGTGTATTTTGGGTATAATAGAATGTCTTCAAACGGCTGCTGCAATGTGAAAATCTTAATAAAAAAATAATTTTGGGTCATTTGGCAAAATAACCCAATGTGTTACATTTGGTCGTTTGGCAAAATATGCATAAATGATTTTGGGATTAGCGTTTTTTATTAAAAAACGATGTAAAGCAGATCGAAACTTTTTATTTGTCGTTCTGTTTAATGTCAGAAATCACATTTTGCAATTCAGGAATGGTTCTGAGAATTTAGATCGTTCTTGTGTTGCGGAATCTATTGTGTTGCGGAATCTAAACTTAAATTGTCCTGATGCTCACATAGGTTAAATATGATTCTGTAGTTTTGAATGCGAACCTTCTTATGCAAGACTTTTCCTGCTTGAAATTTCCCGATAAATGAGACAATTGATAATAATGAGGTTGATTCAAAGCGTATTACTTCGCGAACTTTATGTGAGGCATAATTTATGGAATAACTCAAGTCGTTATATAGACAAATATAAAAGTGGATGAACATGCGTTGTTTGTTTTTGATTTCCCGGTTATGATGCGATGTTCGTTTTCAAAATATTAAAAAGAGGACGTAAAAAATACGTCATTATCAAAGTAGTATTGTTGTTTCATGCCACGTCAGTCAAGTAAACTACGGGGAACAAACCTCATCTTTTCTTCTCCTTTTATTGTTCGGTGTAATCAACGTTTGGATGTTTTCTCATGTCAAAAGTTTTTATGGGGGGTATGCAAAAAAATAGTTTTTGTGGTAAAATGTTTAAAAAATATTATGATGGATTGTAGGTCTGTAAAAGACCGTTTCACTTTAGGAGAAAGTAATATCATGCGTTCAGACATCGTAAAACAGGGAGATTCTCGCGCCGCTCATCGCGGTTTGCTTCGCGCTTGCGGAGTCGGAGAGAACGATTTCAATAAACCGTTTATTGCTATTTGCTGTTCTTATACAGACATCGTTCCCGGGCACGTCCATCTCAACGACGTGGCGGAATACCTTAAACAATGCGTTCGCGAGGCAGGCGGGGTTCCGTTTGTGTTCAATACGATTGCCGTTGACGACGGCATCGCCATGGGGCATCCCGGTATGAAGTTCTCGCTGGCAAGCCGCGA
>JAZQDP010000048.1:0-10628 GCA_045546875.1 Thermoguttaceae bacterium
GCTCCTAGCTTTTAGCCGCTAGTTTGGTTATTTCTGTATCATGCGATAACGCACGAATCAGGTTTATCAAGCTAATAGCTGGAAGCTGACAGCTAGAGGCTTATTTTGGGAATCTTAAGTCGGTTTAGTTGTTTATGGGCATTTATTAGCGCCCGGTTTTATATCAACCTTTATTTTTACGTATCAGATGACTCCTGCAGAAATTCGTGAAGCTGTGCTTAACATTTTGGAAGACATTACCCCGGACGACGACCTGACTCAGCTTAAAGACGACGTTCCGTTCCGTGAACAGTTGGAATTGGACTCGATGGACTTTTTGGACATCGTCATGGAACTCCGCAAACGCTATCGCGTTCAGATTCCGGAAGAAGACTATAAAAATCTTCTTACGATGAACTCGACTGTTGAGTATCTGACGCCCAAGATGGAAAACCTTTAATCCTTTTTTTCTTTCCAGTTTCCAGATATGTACGATACCATAATAATCGGCGCCGGCATGTCAGGCTTGGCGGCAGGCGTCCGGTTGGCGCATTACGATCAAAAAGTCTGCATATTAGAACGACATTGCGTCGTTGGCGGTTTGAATTCGTATTATCGACAACGGGGGAGAAATCACGACGTTGGACTGCACGCTGTTACAAACTTTCAGCCGAAAGGCGTTCGAAAAGGTCCATTAGCCAGACTTCTCAAACAGCTTCGTTTGGCGTGGGACGAGTTGGGGCTGGTTCCTCAGGCGGGGTCGTCCATTCGTTTTCCAGAGTTGACGCTTCGATTCAACAACAATTTTTCGCTGTTGGAATCGGAAATTCACAAGTATTTTCCCAAGGAGTCAGACGGCGTTCAAAAATTATTGGGCGCTCTGATTGATTACGACGATTTGGGTAAAAACGTTACCGTCAGCGCGAGGCAGATTCTCAAAGAGTATATAAAATCGCCTTTGCTAACCGATATGCTTTTGTGCCCGCTGATGTACTACGGGTCAGCGATAGAAGACGATATGGACTTTAACCAGTTCAGCATAATGTTCCGTTCGATTTTCCTGGAAGGGTTTGCCCGACCGATGGGCGGGGTGCGAGATTTGCTTCAGAAACTGGTAAATCGGTACACTCAAAGCGGGGGCGAACTTCGTACCAAGGCTTCGGTTAAGCAGCTCTTACAGCGCAACAATGAGGTTTATGGCGTCGAGCTGGAAAACGGCGAGGTGTTAGAATCGCGCCGGGTGCTGTCTTCTGCCGGCTGGCGTGAAACGCTGCATCTTTGCGGCGGAGCGCCGGAACAGAGCAAACCCGGGCAACTCGCGTTTGTCGAAACGATTTCCGTTCTTGATAAATCGCCGAAACAACTGGGACATAACGATACGATTGTCTTCTTTAACGATTCGTCCCGGTTTGCGTATCATAAGCCAGACGATTTGGTTGACGTGCGTTCCGGGGTAATCTGTTCGCCAAATAATTTTAATTATTCTCAACCGTTGCAAGACAACGTGATTCGAATTACCGCTTTGGCAAACTACGATAAATGGCAATCTCTGGAACGACAAAACTATGGTTTGCAAAAGTTACGCTGGTATGACAGAATAGCGCAGTCGGCGACGCGATATGTGCCGGATTTTCGCGGGTCTGTAATTGATACCGATATGTTCACGCCTACCACAATTACCCGGTTTACCGGGCACGAAAACGGGGCGATTTACGGCGCGCCGGTAAAACAGTATTCCGGTCAAACGCCCGTGAAAAACCTCTATGTTTGCGGAACTGACCAGGGGATGGTGGGGATTATCGGATCTCTGGTTTCCGGAATTACTATTGCGAACCAGTATTGTTTGAAAGATTAAAAACGACAAAATACTAAACGGTTATAGAACCTTATTACGGGGGAGTAAACTCTATGAAAAAGATATTGTTATTGGTTTTAGCGGTTTCGTTATTGGTTTCCACAGTTGGTTGTTTGGGACCTCGTCGTTCAAAGCGTCTTCGCGCACCGTCGTTTAACGCTGCTGCAATTGCCAGCGCCGCTATGAAACAGTACGACCTCAATGGCGACGGTCAGATTTCCGGCGACGAATTGGATAAAGCGCCCAGCATCAAAAGCGCGTTTCCGAATTTGACCTCGATTACGGAAACGGAAATTGCCAATCGCGTTCGCATTTGGAAAGAGTCTCGAATTGGTCTTCAGATCGCCAGCGCCAAGTTCACTCAAGACGGCAAACCGGTTGACGGAGCGGAAGTTTCCGTTGCGTCAGAAGATTTTATGGGCGGAGCCAAGATTCAATTTTCCGATAAAACCAATGCCAGCGGCGTTATTACTTTTACCGCTCCCAATGCCGAGAACCTTCCTGGCGTTCCGTGCGGATTTTATAAGATCGACGTCCAGTATAAAGGCAAGACGTATCATTTTGGCATCGAAATTGGAGAAGGCTCCGGTTCTGGCGACGCTCCAACGTATGAACTTAAAGAGTAATTGCGCTTCATTTTATAATTTGAAGCGATTTGGATATTTATTATGACCAGACGTAAACTGGATAACGCGAGAGTCATTATAACCGGCGCGTCAAGCGGCATCGGTCGTGCGTTGGCTTTGGAACTGGCGAAATATAATTGTCGAATGGTTCTGACTGCCAGAAGAGAAGAACGTTTGCAAACCCTCAAGGAGGAAATTCTCGGTCTTCCCAATGGGGTAACCGATCAGGACGTTTTGCTTGTCGTTGGCGACATTGCCAATGACGACGTTCGCCTGGCGGCGCTGCAAACGGCAATCAACGCTTTTGGCGGTTTGGATATTTTAGTCAACAACGCCGGCGTTGGCGCTTTTGGGCTGTTTGAAAATGCCGATCCTGACAGATTACTACAGATTCTGGACGTCAATTTGATTTCTTCAATCGAAATGACGCGCATTGCCTTGCCGGAACTGACCAAATCGGCAGAGTCGTACAAGCTCAATAAAATCGGTTGCTCTCCGATTATTTCGTTTACCAGTTCAATCATGGGGAAAGTTGGCGCCCCGTACAGTTCAGAGTATTCTGCCGCCAAATGCGGGCTGCACGGGTTTACGCAGGCGTTGCGCGCCGAACTAAAAGCCAAGGGAATAGACGTTTTAACGGTCAGCCCCGGCACAACCAAAACCGAATTCTTTGATTCCGTTATCGACAATACCGGCATGGCGAAATGGCCTTCTCATAAACCGGTAACGCCAGAATACGTCGCTAAAAGAATTGTTCGCTCTTTGCAGCGCGGCGACCACGAACTTGTTCCGTATTTTTGGGGAGAGGTGTTGTGCTTGCTCAACCGGATTTCCCCGGCGTTTGTAGATCGCGTTATGTCGTGGTACGCATAAATATACTTGTTCTATTTGAAATTTCCCGAAAAATGAGCTATTAGTTCCTGGCTACTAGCCGCTAGCTTGGTTATCCCTATTTATTGCGATAACGCAAGAATCAGGTTTATCAAGCCAATAGCTAGAGGCTTAACATCGGAAAAACTCAAGTCGTTTTGGAATCTATAAGAAAACAGGACGCAAATGCGTCCTTATACCGTGTGCGTAAACGCAGCGTTACGCCTCGACAGAAAACTGCTTGAAAAGACAAAAAACGTTATCGGATCTTTTCCATAAAGACCACGTTGCCCAGTTTGTTATAGACAACGCGCGTCATAAAGTTCCGCATGAGCATAACGCCCCGTCCGTTTGGTTTGTCTAATAATTCTACAGACGTTGGATCTGGCAAGGAGTTGGGATCAAACCCTTCTCCTTCGTCGGTAATTTCCGTTCTGAAAATCTTGGAGTTTATTCCGACGCGAACGCGGACTTTCTTTACCGGGTCGAAGCGATTGCCATGCATAACGGCGTTGACAAGCGCTTCTTCCATCGATAAATGAACGCCAAACACCAATTTGGTTTCCCAGCCGCATTTCTCCAATTCGCTAAGCAGTTCGTCAAGCAAACCACGTACATTGTCTGTAGAATCGCTGGCTATTTGAACGTCGCGATACCATGACCACTGTTCAGCAGAAAAAAGGTCATTTTCTGACATAGCGCTACCACTTAGAAAGCTGCAATGGCGTCTGCTTCTTCTTTGCGAATGTCAAACAGCCGATTTAAGTTCGTAATAGTGAAAATTTCACGAATGTCAGCTGAAATATTGCATAATTTCAGACTGCCGCCCGCAGCTTCGACTTTTTTATGAAGGTTAATAAGTTTGCTAAGCGCAGATGAAGACATAAAATTAACGCTTGAAAAGTTCAAGACGAGTTTTTTGCGGCCTTCAACTTCTACCAGAGAGAACAGTTCTGCTCCAAGCTGTTGAATTGCAAGGTCTTCAAGAATGCGAGAGTCCAAAAAATGAACTACGGTTATGTCTCCCACTTCGTTAAGGACGATATGTTGATAATCTGCCATGTTTAATCCTTGAAAATGTAAAAAAATATAAATCAAAGGAGAGCCGATATAAACTCTGAACAACGTCAGATTATTTGCCAGGTTCCGATTGGGAACAGCTTACAAATAATACCGACCTTGCCGGAGCGTATTCCTCCTTTAATCACTACTATTCATTTTGACATTAAACCGCTGTTTTGTCAAGACGTATAAATAAAAAAAACGCAAAAAAATAGGAGAAAAGTTGTAAAACCTCCATATCGCTTGCTGCCGGCAAACTAACCGGCGCCTGCTTGTCGTTATATGTTTCCGAACGAAGACAGTTGGACGTCGTATTTAGCCAGCATGTCAGGGGTAGCCGGGCTGATAAGGGTTTCGAATTCCTGCCGTCTAAAAGGCGACTGATGGAATTTATTATCGTCTTTCGAGCATTGGCAGCGGGAGTCGATAATCGCGTCCTGAGACGGGTGCAGGTTCAGTTCTGCCACGCGAACGGGTTCGCCCTGAGCGTCTGTTTTGTAAATCGGCAGCGAATTGAATACCGACAGCGCTGATTCCCAAGCGTCTTTTGTCATTCTACCCGTTTCTAAAATGCCAAAATATCCCGGAAAAGCAAGGTCTGAACGGTTGTTGAGCAAAATGGAATCTCCCGCCAGCTTGGTTAAAATCATTTTCTTTAACAGCCCGCCGGGAAAATACTTTGAAAATCGGGACGTCATCCGTTGACGCGAACCAAATATTTCGACGGGGCGGCGCAGGATCAGTTCTGGCGTCGATTTGTTTCGCAGCTCGTTGTTCCATTCGTCAAAAATGCGCCAAACAGCGGTGTCGATGCCGGGAATGAAGTGAATGTGCTGATGGGAATCCAGATGATCGAAAACAAGGTTATACTGGCGTACAAAGGTTCTCATTTTATCGAACTGAGCCAGAATTTCCTTTTCGACCTGGTTGCGCGCTTCTGTTTTTGTTGACTGCATAGAGAAATTGAGCAATCTCAGCAGCGAAGGGAAAGAACGGCAAAAAAAGCCTTCTTTGTTGACAAGCAAGGGAACTTGCGAGGGATGTAAAACCGGTTTTCCGCTGGTCAGGCACAAGTGCAGCCCCAGCCCCAGTTTTGGCGTCTGTTCTGCGATAAATTCAACCGCCTGTTCAGCAAATGGCATATTGACCATCAAACTGGCAGCGGTCAGAACTCCGCTTTTTGCGCTTTCGATTATTGCTCCATTGACAAACGGCGAAAAACCCAGGTCGTCAGCGGTTACAATAAGTTTATTCATGATATTTAGTAAATTTATGTTAAGTGTGAATCGATAGTTAATCGTTGTTCTTTTGAATTTGCTCTGGAGCGTAAACTTTCCAGGCGTGCGACTGGAAAAGCAGCTTTCGGTTAATCGGAGCGCCTAAGTCCTGTTCATTCCAAATCGAAACAACAAGCAGGTTTTGAGAAGAACGGTTTATGCTTTCTTTCAACGATTCCGGTTTATGAACTACAAACAGCCCGTCAAGATAAAACTCTGCCGAATACGGCGTTGCTTCCATAAAATACAAGAGCGTTTCTTTCCATTGTTCCGTTTGTTTAAGCGCTTGTAATTCGTGATAAATTTCTGAATTGAGGTTAGGCTGCCGATTTTGAACCGCTTCTGACACGATAGCCGTCCCGGCTGTAAATCCAATAGCGCAGATGAGAATGAACAGTTTTGTAGAAAAACAACGATAGGACGTATTCAGCTCGCCGATGTCGTTAAATCGAACGGCAACGAAAATAGCCAGCAACGGCGTTGTGGGAATCAAATACGGCAAGAGTGATTGGCTCGTTAAAGACCAGAAGGCGGGAATGGTTATTATCGTTAAAGCGGCAAGTCCTGTCAGCGGGTCGGCAAAAATGGACGGCGCCCCTTTTGAGAGGTTGTAAAACGCTTTGATTCTTTTCCAATAAAACATTGGCAGCGAGAAAAATAATGGTAAGTTTGCCAGAATAAACCAGATTATAGCCATGCCGTAACAGGATTCTCTTGCCGCCCCAAATCGCGCAGCCGCCCCGGGATGAAGAAAGCGTTCGATATTTTCTTCGATGAAAAAATAGTAGAGGAAATCCGGGTTTTTCATCGTCATCAAAATATACCAGGGCAAACACGGAACGAGGAATACAATCGGACCGAGGAGCCAACTATGGTATTTTAGATTTTTCCAACGGTTGTTTATCAGAACGTAGAAAAAGATGGGCAGCCCTGCCATGACAATTGCCACGGGGCCTTTTGCCGCCATTCCAGCGCCAAGCCAGAAGAAGAACAGGAGGGAGTAGGGAGTAGGGAGTAGGGAGTAGGGAGTAGTTTTTAAATTCGCCGTAGGCGAAGCGCTATTCCCTATTCCCCATTCCCTATTCCCTAATTCACAACTGTGCTCGAAATTCATATAGCTGAAAATAGCGAAGACAATAGTTGCCGTTAATATCATATCGGTCATCATAACGCCGCCGAACATAAAGAAAACCAGCGAGCAGAGCGTTAATAGTACGGCTGTATAGGCGGTGTGAACGTTGCGATATTTTTTCACGATGGCGTAAACGCCCCATAAAATCAGGCACATCGACAGAAACGACGGGACGCGCGTTGCAAACGGCGTGGAGCCGAAGATCAGGCACGACGCTCCACCCAGTTGAAATGGCAGCGCCGGTTTGCCTTCAAAGTTCTGAAACTCGCCCCGAAAGATAAACTGGGGTTCTAAAAAGTTGCCTGTCTTAGCCATATTCTTGCACATGACGGCATACCTTGCCTCGGACGGTTCCGACAAGGGGACGATCCACATCAAAAGAAGCCGCCCAAGCAGAAATATTGCTAACGTCGTCAGAAAAAACTTTTTAGAAATTGGAGATGTCATATCAGTTATCGGGAAGGATGTTCGAGTCGTTTTCGACGTTGCCGGCTTGGGGAGTCGGGTCGTTTATTTCCTCCGGCGCGTAGAGACGCCATTGACCTTTTTGATAAACAAGTTTTCGGTTGACGGGGTTGTTGTAATCCTTTTCCTGTCTCTCGGTAACAAACAGCCAGTCATTTTTGCTGTTTTCCAAACTGCTTTTGAACGATTCCATATCGTGAAATTTCGTTTTGCTTTTGTAATAGTATTCAGCAAAATGGGGCGATAAGACGGCAAAGTAATAATCCCGGTCGGAAAATTCCGGATGGTTCTCAATTGTTTTAACGGCGTCAGCAACAATTGGAGAGGCTAATTCTGCGGAGTAGTAAACGCCCATGTAAACGGCAGCGGTAAACAGCGCCGGTAACAGTAAAAGCCATGAAATCAGGAATAAATAGATTTTTTTGACAAAACCGTCTTGCTTCATCAACCCGGCATCGGTAAAACGCGTTGCCAGAAAGACGGCGAAAAAGGGAATTGTCGGTAAAAGGTACGTTATAAGAACCCGGCTCGTTAAAGCCCAGAACAATACCAAACTTATACAGGTCAATGCCGACATCCCGGTCAGCGGGTTTTTGAACAGACTCCAGACGTATATTTTTTTTCGATTTTTGGACGGGTAAAGCTGTAACAGGAACATGGTTGGCAGGTTCAACGCCAAAAACCAGACAAAAGAAACGCCGTAAAACGATTCTCGAGCGGTTCCGAATCGCGAAGCGGATCCCTTAAACAGGAACCGATTGAAATTCTCTTCGATAATAAAGTACTGCAAAAAATCGGGATGTTTTATCGAAACAATCCAGTAGTACGGGACGATAATCGCGATAAATGCAATTGTCCCCAAAACCCACGCATGGTATTTCAGATTTTTCCATCGGTTGTTAATCAGTACATAAAAAAATACCGGCAAACCGCTCATCACAATCGCGACCGGTCCTTTAATCAACACGCCCAGCGCAATCCAGACGAAAAACATCACGGAATAGGAAGCGGCGAGTTGCGAGTTGCGAGTTGCGGGAGATTTTTGCGTGGCGCTTGCGTCAATTGCTAATTGATCATTGCTAATTGCTAATTCTTGTTCAAACCCGATGTAACTGAAAATCGCTCCGGTGATTGTTGCCGTTAAAATAAGGTCTGTCATTGTTTGACCGGCATACATAAAAAACAGGAAGGAACAGCATGTTAACAGAACCGCGCATTGGGCGCATTGGACGTCGCGCCATTTTTTAACGTTGCGCCAGACCAGCCATAAAATCAGTACGGCAGACAAAAAAGCAGGGATTCGCGTTGCGAAGACCGATGTTCCCAGCATTTTGCAGAATGCCAGGCTCATCTGAAACGCCAACGGCGGTTTACCGACAAATACGGTTTCTGCGCCGTAGTAGTTGTAAGTTGGAGTCCACCAGTTTCCGGATTCCGCCATGTTCTTGGCAAAGACGGCGTACCGGGATTCTGAGGGATCCATTAAAGGCGTGTATACGTTCAAAACAAGCCGGGACAGGGTAAGGAAGAGGAGCAAGAAGATGCACGATAAGGCAGACAACCGCAGAGAAGAAGCCGCAGAGTTTGAACTGACGTCCCCAGCTTCTTGCGATTTTTCTACCGATTCATTGCGAACCTCGCGTTCCTCATTTCGCATTCCAGATTCCTCGTTCCCCATCAACCCGCTTCTCGATTTTTTGTCAGAATTTCTTGCTCTTCGCCTCGCCATGAATGACCGACGGTTGTTTGATCGTTAATTCTCTTTTCAATTCCATAGAATTCTTCGACGGTAAACAATGGGCGTCCTTTTACCTGATTGTAAATACGACCGATGTATTCGCCGATAATGCCGAGGGAAACGAGCATCGTTCCTCCGATAAGCATATTGAGAATCAACAGAGACGTCCAGCCGGGAACGGTAGCGTCAAAGATAAAGTGATCTACCAACGCCCAGATGCCGTAGGGAATGACCAGCGCGGTAACGAAAAAGCCCAGATACATAATCCATCGTAACGGTCTGGTGGAAAAGCTGACCAAACCGTCGATCGCCAAGGCAATCATTTTTTTGAACGTGAACGAAGGGACTCCAGCTTGACGCGCATTGACAGAGCAGAGAATAGACGTTTGCTTGAACCCGAGCCAGCGAATCAAGGCGCGGAAAAAGGGCGTCTGTTCGGGCAGTCGGCACAGAATGTCAACCACGACCCGATCCATAAGGCGAAAATCGCAGGCGCTGGGAATAATTTCCACTTCGGAAATGAAGTTCATAACTTTATAGAACGCGGAGGATGTTATCTTTTTTAACCAACCCGCGTTGGAACCATATCCGGTGCGAACGGTATTGACGACGTGATACCCTTCTTTCCATTTGGCGACCAGATCAAAAATAAGCTTTGGCGGGTGTTGAAGATCCGCGTCCATAACGATAACGGCTTTACCGCTTGAGGCGCGCAATCCGGCAGCGATAGCTATCTGGTAACCGTAATTGCGAGAGAAAATCACCGATTTGCAGCGAGAGTCCTTCTCGTGAAGCTGGCGCATCAATTCTGCCGAATTGTCTGTACTGCCATCGTTGACGAATATTATTTCCCACGAGTTCGTTATTTGGTTCAAGACGCTTGAAACCTCTGCGTAAAACCTCTCAACGTTCCCTTCTTCATTATGAGCGGGGGTAACGACTGAAATTAACGGCTCGCTGGCAGAACGCTCCGCGTCAATGCCAAAACGGATCGGCAGTATTGTATTGGGTTCCAATCCAATTGTTTCCATATTGTCAGACATACTTTTCTCCTGAATGTTAAACGGCTCTGGGTAAATGGATTACACCAGCTTTTCTAAACTCTACAACTTTTCGGCATTTTAAGCAACCCCGAAATAAGCTTCTTTGCCGCTTTCTGGAAATATATTTACAGAAAAGAGGAAATCGGCGCCTGTTTCCTCTTGAAAGAAATCTGATTTTAGGCATAATAGAATACAAAGTCGGCTTGTGGATTTTAATTTCCTGCTATACCGAAACGACTTGAGTTTTTCCGAAATTATGGTATATAAAGTTGTGAGGCGGCAGTAGGCAGTAGGATGGCGCATTCGTAATTCCGCATTACGAATTCCTAATGAAACATTGCGCTCCGATCAGAACCGCTTTAGCGGTTCAATGTTCCTAGCCGTGGGTGAAACCCACGGATAGAGAAAAACGCAATAAAAACATCGACAAATTCCGTTTTTCCTTCTATCAGAGCTTATGCTCCGATAGAAGGAAAAACAGGTTGACTCGTTTAAGACAAAACAAGGATTTGTGTACGATTTTGTTTTTTGTTCATTATTCCGTGGGTTGAAACCCACGGCTACTGATATTCAACCGCTAA
>JAZQDP010000049.1:0-3825 GCA_045546875.1 Thermoguttaceae bacterium
GATAATCAATCAAGAGTAAAAATATCCAGGCAGTAGGCAGTAGGCAATAGGCAGTAGGCGCTGGGAGTCAGAAGATTCCCAGAAGATTCCCAGAAGATTCCCAGAAGATTCCCAGAAGATTCCCAGAAGATTCCCAGAAGATTCCCAGAAGATTCCCAGAAGATTCCCAGAAGATTCCCAGAAGATTCCCAGAACTCTTCTCGCAACTCGCCAAAACTCACTCCTCTTGATTTTATCTTAACCGTTTCGTATAATAGCTTTTATGTTTTATTTAGGATACAATACAAACGGATTGCCAAAACATTCTTTGGAAGAATCATTGGAATTAGCGGCTCAAAACGGATTTACCGCATTGGGGCTGACAGTTGACTACGGAGCGCTCGAACCGAACGCGGAACAAACCGCCTCCCAATTGGAAACGCTCTGCCGATGGAAAGAACAGCGGCAATTTCATTTCGTTTTAGAGACCGGGGCGCGCTTTCTGCTCAATCCAAACGTCAAGCACGAACCGACGCTCATTTCCCCGTCCGTGGTTGAACGTTTTCAGCGAATTGAGTTCTATAAACGCGTAATCGACATCGCAGCGCAGATTGGCGCTGACTGCGTATCAATCTGGTCTGGGCGTTGTCCGGACGGGTCTGGACGAACAGCGTCAACGATTGACGCTCCCGGAGCGTTTCTGTTTTGGTATTTAATCGAAGGGCTGGCTCAGACGTTGGACTATGCCGAAAAAAAGGGAGTCCTTATCGCCTTTGAGCCGGAGCCGGGAATGTTCATTTCCACCATGGACGATTTCCAGCTTTTATTGAACCAGCTCAACCAGGACGAACGGCTCAAGCTGACCATTGACGTTGGGCATTTGGTTTGCAACGACGAACCCGTTCGGGAAACGATTCTCCGCTGGAAAGATCGGCTTGTCAACATTCATTTAGAGGATATGAACCGTGGCGAGCACAAGCATCTGCCCTTTGGTCAGGGCGTTGTCAATATCGACGAGGTATTTAGAGCGCTTCGCGACGCCAACTACAATCGCGGCGTGTACGTTGAGCTTTCCAGGGAATCCCCCCTGCCCGGCAAACGCGGCTGGCGCGCGCTAACAACTCCAGAAGAGCGTTCCGCGTTTGAAGACGAGGCGAATGCGTTAATCCGTTCGGCTCAAACGTTAAAAAAATCATTGCCCCCGCCCCTCTGGTAAAAAATACAAAATACGCTATAATAAAGTATTGTCAGTTTTTATACGCGAGAATTGGCGCAAATCTGCGCTGCATAGCGTTATTCGTAACAAATCAATCAGCCGCATGACAGTCAATGAGGAGCTAAAATCATGACCGAACCGGTAAATCGTCCCAAACGGGTAATTTTGAAAATATCAGGCGAAGGATTTTGCACCGCCAAGGCGCGCGGAATTCAGATGGACGCGGTCGTTCACATTGCAGAACAAACAGCGGCAGCAGCTAAAAGCGGTACGCAAATTGCTATCGTGCTCGGCGGGGGCAACATTCTCCGCGGGGCGCAGTTTACCTCCGGCGCAACTCACATTCACGAATCTACCGCTCATTATATGGGTATGATCGCCACCGTTATGAACGGTTTGGCGTTGCAAGACGCTTTAGAGTCGCTCGGTCAGGAAACGCGCGTTATGACCGCTATCCGAATGGACGGCGTTGCAGAAGCGTACATTCGCCGCCGGGCGCTGCGCCATTTAGATAAAGGGAGAATCATCATTCTCGTTGCCGGCACTGGCAGCCCCTTCGTTACGACAGACACCGCCGCCGCGCAGAGAGCCTTGGAACTGGACGCTGACATCCTCCTCAAAGCAACTCGCGTTGATGGCGTTTTCACTGCCGACCCGGAAAAAGATCCTAACGCAAAACTGTACGATACGCTTACCTATACAGAAGTGCGGCAACAAAACCTGCGCGTTATGGATCAAGAAGCTATTAGCAAGTGCATGGAATACTCCATGCCGATCCGCGTTTTCAACTTCAAAATTGACGGCAACATCGAACGAGCCGTGGCTGGCGAAGACGTCGGTACGCTTATCACAAAATAGTCAATTTAGTCAAACTAGAACCAAAGGGTTGACGCAAACGATTTAATATTCAATTCTTTCAACCCATATACAGAACCACGTTTTAATATAAGGATACCCAATCATGTCAGAGGAAATTGTTCTCGATGCCGAAGAGCGTATGGAAAGCTCGATTTCGCACTTGAAGGAAAACCTGAACGGCATCCGTACAGGCCGCGCCAATCCCGGTCTGGTTGACTCGCTTAACGTCAACGTTACCTCGTACGGAGGTTCGGCGATGCAGCTTAAATCGTTGGCGACCGTTTCCGTTCCAGAACCGTCGCAGATTTTAATCCGTCCTTATGACGCTGGCACGCTCAAGGATATCGAAAAGGCGATTATTAACAGCAACCTCGGATACGCGCCCAACAACGACGGGAAAGTTATTCGGCTTAACATCCCCGCCCTGTCAACGGAAATTCGCAAAAAGATGTGCACCCGTATTAAAGAATTTTGCGAATCCTGCAAAGTTGCCATGAGAAACGTTCGTCGAGACGCTAACAAAGCTCTTGATCAAAAGGAAAAAGACAAAGCCATTTCTGAAGATGAGCGCGATTCCGCAAAAGAAGATATTCAGAAATCCTTGAAAAAGTTCGAGGAAAAAGCAGACGAACTGGCAAAAGCTCGTGAAAAAGACGTTATGGAATAATCTTCACAACGGCTTTACCGTGCAAATGCGAAAGTGGCGGAACTGGCAGACGCGCTGGATTTAGGTTCCAGTGGGAAACCATAGGGGTTCGAGTCCCCTCTTTCGCAATTAAAACGATGACGATTATTTAATATTCCCTTTGAACCGCGTTTGGCGGTTCTATTTTTTTATTGGCAACCGCTTTACTCCTCACTCGTCAAGGCAACCTCAACCGTGCGTTTAATAACCGATTATCACTGTCATCTTTACGAACCGGTTTTCGACCCGGATCGAGACGACGTAATTGCTCGCGCAAAGAAAAACGGAGTTACGCGATTCTGCTGCGACGCCAGTAAAGAGTCCGATTGGGAACGCATTGAAAACCTGTATCGTCAATACGGGGAACAAACGATTCGTCCCGGATTTGGGATTCACCCGTGGTTCGCCAACGCCGCGGCGCCTGGCTGGCAGGATCGCCTTACAGAAAAACTGCGCCAATACCCCTGCGCCGTTGTGGCGGAAATTGGAATTGACTGGATTCGCCGCGCCGAGGTCCCGTTTGACGTTCAGACAGCCGTTTTTCTGGAACAGATGTCAATCGCCCGCAACTATAACAGAAGCGTTACGATTCACTGTCTTCGCGCCTGGGATAAAATGCCGGCTCTGCTAAACCAACTTGGCGCCTTCATCCCGGAAATTACATTTCACTCTTTTAGCGGTGCGACAAACGACGTCGACTGGCTTTTAGCCCGCTATAACGCATTCTTTTCCTATGGCGTGCAAGTTCTCGCCGGCGTTAAACCCAAACAGCAAAAATCGCTCCAATATCTTCACCGTATCGCGCCGGACAGAATTCGTTACGAATCCGACAGCCCGTATATGCCGTTGCGCCCCGGCGAAAGAAACGAACCGGCTTTTATTGTAACAGAGAATCGCTGGGAGTAACGAGAAAATGAAAGAAAAGCTATTCCCAGAAGATTCCCAGAAGATTCCCAGCAATCTCCCAGCAACTCCCAACCTCTCCCATTGGCGGCAAGCCGCCGTTTTCCGGGGGCTTACGCGCCCCGGCTCGCCTAACAAAAAAGCCCTTGAGAATTTCTTCTCAAGGGCTTTAATATACATAAGG
>JAZQDP010000050.1:0-10290 GCA_045546875.1 Thermoguttaceae bacterium
CCAAAAAACGATCAATTACCTTTTATTATTGTGTATTTAAATACATAAAAACTCTTATATAGGTTTCTATAAATGCCAAACCTTAATTTCAAATTTATATTTTACACTCAACTTAATAAATTTTCAAGCATTACCAAGACAAAAAATCAAAAAGAGTGTATTTTTCAGAGGCGCCCCTATTTATTTTTTCTTTTGATTTGGATATAATGTCGAATAACCAAGTCGTATGAGTCTTTAGCAATATTTTTCACCTTGTTTTAAGGAGCGCTTCATGTCAATTTTGAACAAAACATTTGCAGTCGTTGCAGCTGTAATTATTTGCTCTGTCGTCTACGCCCAGGGCGAACGCGACCCGCATTTTGACCCGGTTCCTATTCCGGATTACACCTTGCCAGACCCGCTGACGGCAAACGACGGAACGAAAATCACAACCGCCGAGCAATGGAAGACCATTCGCCGCCCGGAAATTTACAAGATGTTCGCCGAGGGCGTTTATGGCGTCCTTCCCCCCAAGTTTGAAACGATGACCTTTACCGTTGAGAACGTTAAAAAAGACGCCCGCGATGGCAAAGCGACCCGAAAAGAAGTCGTCATTAACTTCAATGGTCAGCCCGACGGCGTCAAAGCGCGCATGTTGGTTTACGTTCCCAACGATCGTCCGGAAGGAAAGAAAGTTCCCGCATTCCTGGGATTGAATTTCCGCGGAAATCATACCATTACGACCGAACCGGACGTAACCATGACAGACGCTTGGGTTCCCAACGAACCGGCTAACGGACGCGTCAATAACAGATCGACGGAAGCCAGCCGCGGTAAAGGCATCGCGCCAACTCGCTGGCCAATTGACAATATTATCGCTCGCGGCTACGCCCTTTGCACGATCTACATGGGTGAACTCGCGCCGGACTCCAATGCCGAGTACACAAAAGCCGGCGTTGCGACCCTGTTCCCCCAAAAAGAAGTCAAAGATGGAACGGAATGGAAGGCGATTTCCATGTGGGCGTGGGGCTTGTCCTGCGCTTTGGATTACCTCCAGACTGACCCGGACATTGACGGAACGAAGGTTGCCGTTATCGGACATTCCCGACTGGGCAAAACCGCCTTATGGGCAGGGGCGTGCGACGAACGATTCGCGCTGGTCGTTTCCAACAACTCAGGCTGCGGCGGCGCGGCTTTGTATCGACGTCCGGTCGGCGAACGCATGAAAATCATGAAAAAGAATTTCCCGTACTGGTTCTGTGACAACCTGTTCAAATACGTTGACAAAGAAAACGATTTGCCATTCGACATGCACGAATTAATCGCCCTGCAGGCGCCGCGCCCGGTTTACGTTGCGTCGTCTGAAAAGGACATTTGGGCAGATCCCAAAGGCGAGTTCCTTTCCGCCTGCAACGCCGAGTCCGTTTACAAACTGTTCTGCGAGAACCCCATCGGCGACGCCAACCCGCCCAAAATGCCGCCTCTGGACACGCCCGTTGGCGGAATCATTCATTACCACGTTCGCAACGGCGGACACAACATCACGCCCTGGGACTGGGAACAGTACATGAACTTTGCAGACAAATACTTAAAGTAGTTAGGGATTGTTACGGTTGCGTCGGGAAGTGCGGCGCCCCACTCGAAAGCTGGAAGGATTCTGAGATTTTTCTGAGAGGATTCTGGGATTGCTGGGAAGACAAAATCCTTTCCCAGCCTCTCCCAGTGTTCTCCCAGAAGTTCCCAGCGCTATCCCGGCTCATGCGACAAGGCTCCTCGCCTTACGACCGAAACATTTTAATTTCATTCGCCCAGCCGGCTAAATCGCTGGGCGTTTCCAATATTAAGGGAATCTCTGCCAGTTCCGGCAAATCGACAAATCGGCGCAGGGCTTCGTACCCAATCGTTCCCTGACCGATACAGGCGTGCCGGTCTTTTCGGCTTCCCAGCGGGTGCATGGAATCGTTGAGATGAATCGCCTTGAGACGGTTCAAGCCAATTACAGCGTCAAACTCTTTAACGACGCGTTCCGGGGCGTTGACCAGGTCGTATCCGGCGGAATAAATATGACACGTATCCAGACAGACGCCCAAGAGTTCTGAACGCTCGACGCCGTCGATAATTTCTCGAAGCTCTTCAAACCGCCAGCCGATTTCCGAGCCTTTTCCAGACATGGTTTCCAGCAGAATAAAGTTGTCCTGACGTTCGTTTCGCGCCTGTTCCGTCTCTTCATTTAGAACCAGGTTGAGCGTTTCGACAATTCTTTTGATTCCGTCTTCAGCGCCCTGCCCTACATGACATCCCGGATGGAAGTTATACAGACATTTCGGCAGCCGGCGCAGATTAGCCCAGTCTTCCTGAAACGCCTTGAGAGCAAACTCATGAACCGCCGCGTCTGCCGACGCCGGGTTGAGCGTATATGGCGCATGCGCCACCGGAGAGACGCAGCCGTCTTGCTCGATCAATCGGACGTACGCAGCAATATCGTCGTCCGTGCGCTTTTTTACCGCCCCGCCCCGCGGATTTCGGGAATGAAACTGAAACGTATTCGCCCCGATCTGCCGCGCGTCTTTTCCCAACGCGGCAAAACCTTTAGCAACCGATAAATGACAGCCTATTATTCGTGTATTCATACCGTCCAGTGTACCGAATTGGCAAAGATTGTCAAGGAGATGGAAAATGCGTCCCGTCCCCTTGTCTTTAATGGATAACTGTTTATAATATATGTAGTAAAAAACACATATTTTGAAATCGGGTTTTGAACCATGTACTCAATGATACAGTTACTCCGTCCGAAACATTGGTTTAAAAATGTTTTCGTGCTATTTCCGCTTCTGTTTTCAGGAGCGCTGTGGACGCAATACGCCTGGACGGCGGCAACGTTGTCAGCGTTAGTAACAGCATGCTTTTGTTCATGGTCAAGCGCGGTATATGTTCTTAACGACGTCTGCGACGTTGAATCCGACCGTCAGCACCCTCGGAAATGCCATCGCCCAATTGCTTCCGGCAAAGTTTCTATTCCTACTGCAATTGTCATTTGTATATTATTAGCTCTTCTACCCTTTGCGATTTTAACTGGTTTATATTTCAAAGATGAAGCGTTTCAAAAGCCTGTTCTCTATTTTACAGCAGTCGGTTTAGCGTATTTGGTCAACAACGTTGTTTACGATTTATTGTTTCGTAAACTGATTCTGTTAGACGTCGTTTCAATCGCCTTTGGATTCGTATTGAGAATATTGGGCGGCTGTGCAATCCTGTTAGTCGTTCCTTCGCATTGGATTTTGATTTCCGGCTTTACGATGGCATTATTTTTAGGATTCGGCAAACGGCGAATGGAATGTTCCACAGCTGGAATTGACGCTCAATACCGCTCGTCTTTACAGCAATACAGCGTGAAAATGTTAAACGCGCTGCTGGGGATAACCGCAGCGTGCAGTTTGTTAACCTATACGCTTTACACGATTTCGCCAGATACGGTAAAACTTCATAATACTGCATGGTTAATCTGTACGGTTCCGTTTGTTTTCTTCGGGATATACAGATATTTTAAGGATTCTATCAGCGGGCGCTATGATGGCGCAGTCGAAGCAATCATGTCCGACAATCAGTTAATCGTTTGCGTTCTGCTTTGGCTGGCGACGGTAATCAGGATTTTTATATATGTGAAATGAATTCTTAACTGAATTCATAATGTAAACAGGGGAACATAAGAGGAATGTAAATGAGAAGCAATCATAAAACAGGCTTTACGCTGGTTGAATTGCTGGTTGTTATTGCAATCATCGGAACGCTGATTGGGTTGCTTCTTCCTGCCGTTCAGTCTGCTCGAGAAGCGGCAAGACGCCTGAACTGTACCAACAACCTTAAACAGGTCGGATTAGCTCTGACAAATTATGAATCACAGTTTCAGCGTTATCCGCCCTCTCACACCAAATCTCCAAAGCATAACTGTCTAACTTTTATATTGCCATTTATGGATCAACAAAACGTTTACGACCGGTTTGACTTTACCAAAGACTGGAATAAAGACGAAAACAAAGAGGCTTACAAAGTCAATATTCCGACCTTTCGCTGTCCGTCAACAATTCAAACGGACGATTACTGCGCCGACTACGCTGCCGACGTCAAAATCGACGCTTCTGTTTACAAACCGCTGCTCAACGACGGCGCTATAACTCAGCGTCCCACTTGGGAGGGCATGCTTAAAATGGACGGCGATTCCGTCAAATCGTCACAGGTTACAGACGGGCTTTCAAACACATTTCTCTTTTTTGAAGACGCTGGGCGCCCGTACTGGTACAAAGAAGGCGTATACCAAAATAAAAAAACAATTACTGGAGCCAAGTGGGCGGACGTGGACGCATTCTTTTATTCGCATACGCTTTGTTTCAATTCAGAAATGATTAACTGCGAAAACGCGAATGAATTATATTCGTTTCATCCTAACGGCTGCAATTTTGTATATGCAGACGGCTCCGTTCATTTTCACATCCACACTATCAGTCCCGAGGCGTTTATCAGCCTGTTTACCTATAACGGCAACGAAGTCCTCACGGACGATGAATAATACAAATATGAAACATTTACCCCTCCTCCTGTTGGTTGTTTTTCTGCCATCTGCGTGGGCGAACGGTGCAGATTCCATATCTATTCCATCGATAGACAACTGGCGTTCTCATTCTGATTCCATAGCGGTAAAAACGGTTCCTAATGGAGTTGAGTTTACAGTCTTAAAGGAGACGCCCGGTCGTTTAACGGAATTCGGTCAAACCATTAAGCTGGCGAAAAAGAACGTCAACCTGCTTTTCAGCGCCAAAATTGACGCCGACGACCCGCAAAAAGCGTGTCTGCAAATCAAGCTTTTCAAAGACAAAAAGGAAATCGCCCGACCATCCGCCTGGGGCGTTCCCAAAGAAGACAATAAAACAATCCCTACGCGTCTTGCAGTCAACACGGGCGAAGCGGACTCAATTCAAATTCTGCTCCGCATTGACACAAAAGGACAAGTCGGGAAGAAGTTCGTCTTTACGGAGATTAAACTCGTTGAAACGGAAACGCTCGTCAAAATAGACAAGCCGAAAACGAAATCGGAGAAGAAGGACGAGCCGGTTTCTCTAACCGCTAACGCGCCGGAATTTGAAGTCGTGCCGGGTTATCGGGTTTGCAGTATCAACGTCAACGTTAGCGTCCTGGACGACGAATCGCAGTTCCAGTCCAAGGTGCGATTTCGATTCAAGCCGACGGCAGACATCCCGCAATCGATATGGTTCGAGGGATTCCCGTTGGTATGCGTCCCGGGTCAGCGCTGCGCTCGTGGAACGTTCGTTCATCTTCAAGAGAATACGGTCTATCAATACGAAGTTGCTATTAAATCCCCGCTGGGCGTTCGACAGTTCAAAGGGGAATTCAAAACGAAGTCCGTTGACGTTCCCGTTGCCAAAACCGTTGTCTTGGGAAAGCAAAACGAAACGCTCTCCCCGCAGACGATTACGGAATCAGGAACTCAAAGCGGCTATATCCGTTACATTCTGGCGCCGGGCGCGACAATCGACGGAGGAGTCGAGAAAGAATCCGCCGTTTTCCTGTCTAACGTTGAGTGTGTCATTTTAGAGGGCTTGACAGTTCGCGGCGGACGCCGTCACGGAATTCAGCTCGACAAGTGCCGCGGCGTTCAGATTCTCAACTGCGACATTTCTCATTACGGGAGAATCGGAACGCAGCGCGTTGACCTCGACGGGAAGTATTACGAGCAAAACGGACGCTGTATCAACAACGATGCCGGAATTTACGTTACAAACTCGTCCAACCTTCTCATTGAACGCAACTGGGTTCACGACCCGCGGGGAACGGCAAACAGCTGGTTCTATTCTCATCCCGCTGGACCGAACGCGCTGTGCATTGGGGCTTCGACAGACGTTGCCGTTCGATACAACGACTTTATCGGGTCGGACGCTCACCGTTGGAACGACGTTTCCGAAGGGCTAGGCAACGGGAAAGACAACGGCGCGATTTGGCAGGACGCCGAGGTCTGCGGAAACTTCTTCGGCTTCGGCAACGACGACGGCATGGAGTTGGACGGCGGACAGGTCAACGCCCGATTCTTCTATAACAGAACGGAGGGCTGTCTGTGCGGCGTGAGTACCGCTCCGTGCAAGCTCGGTCCGGCGTGGTACTACAACAACATCTTTTGTAACGCTGGCGACGAGTTCGACCTGGTCGGCGCGGGAATTAAAAACGTTTTTGGAAAACTCGGCTTGGGGCGTCTTCACTTTATCAACAACACCGTCGTCGGATACAGCGGCGTTTCCAGCCCCGGCGGCTCGCAGAGCGAATACGACGCTCTGTCAAACCGCAAGCCGCCCCTGTTCAAGGCGTTTAGCCGCAACAACCTCTACGTCGGCGGGAGCGTTACAAATCGACAGTTCTTCGCGCCGCTGCAGTCTGATTTTGATTACGATTTAGTCATTGGTCCCAACGCGGCTAAACATATTCAAGAGGTTCAAAGCAAATTCAATCAGGAACAGCACGGAAGCTCTCTGGACTCGACGGAGGGAGTGTTCATAAACGAATCTGCCGGACGCTATCAATTAAAGACCAATTCCTTCGTATCAGGAAAAGGCAAAGCCGTCCCGAACTTCGCCGCCCGTTCGAGCGTCGGTATTGGCGCGATTGATAATACCAGGGTTGAGTCGATTCCGTACCGACCGGTTCCCTTTGACACGTCCGTTCAGACGGTTGAACTGTCCGCTAACAACGACGCTGTAACGGACAAAGCCGAGGTGAAAATCTTCGTTAAGGGAACGGACTATTCAGACGAATTCCAAATCGTTCAGCCGAACGCCGCTGATTTCTTTACGGTAACGCCGCAGTCAGGAACGCTCAAGTCCGGGCAGACGCTGACAGTTCGGGTCAATCCCGCCGGCGTCAAACATGCGCGGCGATACACGTCGGCGTTTGCGATTAGAACCCCGTCCGGATATTCCCGCGTCGTTTCCGTTACAGTCGATTCCCGCGAAAACGCCCGACTTTTAGCGCCGGCGCGCAAGGACGCGATATATGCGTCAGATGTAAAAGTTCTTCCAGACGGCGGAACGAAACTGACGTTTGACGTTCTCGCCGATGGCGAGTACTGGCTCTTTGCCAAAACCGGCTCGCAGTCCGGCGCGTGGCGTTACATGTCGATCAACGGTCAAAACAAGAAGAACGTCATTTCCCTCGGTTCAAAGCGAACGGACGAACCGTGGGTCAATGTCGCGTCTCCTGTTTTCGGTGGAGACGGAGCGGGTTCAAACCGCCCGATTCCGCTTTCCAAAGGGAAGAATACGATTATTCTGTACGGACGCCAGCCCAGCGACGCCGTCCCGACGCTCAAAGCCGTTCTGGCGGCAGACCCCGACGCATTCCGATTAGCGCCGTAGCGAAGAACGGCATCCCCTGTATCCCGCAGATATAATTAATCGACTGCATATTATTCAATCCGACTAACCACTTACAACTTACCACTAACCACTCCTCATGACTCACCAAGATTTCAAAATCGCCCTGTTTGACGCTAAACCTTACGATCGGTTTTTCTTCGATTCGATAAATGCAAAATACGAATTCAGTTTGACGTACTTCGAGGAAAAACTGCGTCCTCAAACTGCGCCCTTGGCAGCGGGATTCGACGCCGTTTGCGCGTTCGTCAACGATGATTTGAGTGAACAAACCATCGAAACCCTGTCCCAAAACGGGGTAAAAATGATTGCTATGCGCTGCGCCGGGTACAACAACGTCAACCTCAAGGCGGCTTGCGAACGCGGTATTCCAGTCGTTCGCGTCCCGCAGTATTCCCCCTACGCCGTTGCAGAATACGCGCTGGGGCTGCTCATGACGCTCAATCGGAAAATTCATCGCGCCTATAACCGGGTGAGGGAAAGCAACTTTTCCATCAATGGGCTGATGGGATTTGACCTGCGGGGCAAGACCGTCGGCGTTATCGGAACCGGCAAGATCGGTCGCGTGTTTATCGGGCTGTTACAGGGATTCGGAATGAACGTTCTCGCTTACGACCTCTACCCCAACGCTGCGGCGGCGGATGAGCTGCATTTCCAATACGTTGACCTCGATACGCTTTTCCGTAACAGCGATATTATTTCGCTCCACTGCCCACTCACGCCGGAAAATACGCATTTGATCAACGAAAAGACGATTTCCGAAATGAGACCCGGCGTCGTGATAATCAATACCAGCCGCGGTAAGCTCATCGACACAGCCGCTCTTATCGACGGGTTGAAAACCGGGCAAGTCGGCGCCGCCGGGCTGGACGTCTACGAGGAAGAAACCGATTACTTCTTTGAAGACCGTTCCAGCGACGTCATGCAGGACGACGTCTTGGCGCGGCTGACGACGTTTCCCAACGTTATCGTTAGTTCGCATCAAGCGTTTTTCACGCAGGAGGCGGAATCTAACATCGCCCAAACGACCATGGAAAGCCTTGCTGCCTTTGCGGAAGGGCGCAAACTGGAAGACGCCATTTGCCTCAACTGCGGCGGCTTGAAACAATGTCCCGGGAAAAACAGAGGCGAACACTGTTCGCCAGAGCCAACAATGATAACTCGCGTGTCAGGAAAAGAGAAATAATGCTTTAGGGAGTAGGCAGTAGTAAAGACGTAAACGCCTCAGACATCTGGAATCAACTGGAAATTGCTGGGGATCTCACAACTCAGCTAATTCCGAATTCTTAATTCCGAATTCCGAATTATCCTACTTCCCCTTCTCTACTCCAAAGCTAAGTCGTCGACGGCGTTCTTCAGTCTCGCGAAGCATGTCGGAATTGATTTTATCTTTTCGAACCAGCAAAACGTATTGGGAATCAATGTATGGATTAGAAAATAAAAGGAACGAGCGACTTGCCGGAGCGCTGTCCAGTTCAGAAATCATAAAATCCACTTGACCATTCTGCGTGGCAACAAGCAAATCTTCCCAAGAATACAATCGCCATTCAATCTCCCAGTTATAAGCCAACGCCATCCGTTGTACGAGTTCAATATCAAATCCCGTTAAAAAACCTTTTTTCATAGGAACCCCTTTGGCTCCCATGAAATTAAACGGAACTTGCGTCCCCTCAGTCCCAACAACAACCTTCCTCGTCGGCGAAGCAGGTTTGGGAATATCGGGTATGACAGAACCACTCTTAAAAAACCAGCGATAGTACATGGCTTGGTAGGTTCCGTTCGCCCGATACATATCGATAAACCGGTTAATGTCTTGAATTAAAGCGCTGTTTTGTTTGCATGTTGCAATACTCAAACGACCCTCGCCAAAAGAATGAGGCAAAACAACGACATTTGGATTATACGAGGCAACATAGTCCAACGTTGGGCTGTCAAAGAGAAATGCGTCTGCTTCTCGATTAAGCACTTTCATTACGCCTGTAGCGGCTCCTCCGCTATAGAACAATTTTTTTGCTCGAGGAAACCGCGCATTAGCTATATCAACCGTATAGGTAGATTCCATAATACAAATCGTGTATTCAGGGCTATTGAGCTGTTTGGCAGAATGAATTTTCATTCTGGGATTGGAAGCTGGGTACGGTTGTCTGGTATAGACTTGCGCAAAAACAATTGACGTAAAAACAAACGTCAGGATAACCCATAATAATGAATTGAATTTATAGAACATTATAACACCATTACGAAAACATGTTAGATTCAACACGAAATAAAAGCGCCAATATCAATTTGAATTTATCGATGCCATAGCTCTGATAACGATTATTATTTGAACCCGTCAGTTTCAACGTGATGGGTAATGAGCCAGGTATCGCCGTCTTTTTCCAGCTCAACAGTAAAATTCGCCAAATACGTTTCTCCAAAACTGTCTTCAGCCTTTTTGGCAGAATACTTGAGAACACCCTGAAAGGAAATCGTTGCTGTGGGCGGAGAAGTGAAATCGTTGAATTCCATTTGCATTTCATATATGCCAACGCGTCGGATGTCGAATCGGTCAAAAGCCCATTTTACGCGATTAAACGTTGCCTTGGCGTCGGACGTGAGATATTTCTCAATTTCTTCGACGTCCCCGGCAACCAGGGCGTCTTGAACGGCATTAATCGTTCGCCAAACTGCTTCCCGATTAGTTTCAACCATCTCGTCGAGAACATACCCACCCGCAATGATCAATATCGGGACAATCGAGGCATACAACGCCCAGTTCTCTCTGGCAATTACCCAAAAAGCAATCAGAAAAAGCAACAGGACAGATCCGAGAATCAACGTCGGGACAAAGGTTTCGTATAGTAGTTCCATCGTAGGGTGTAGGGAATAGGGAGTA
>JAZQDP010000051.1:0-90256 GCA_045546875.1 Thermoguttaceae bacterium
TGCGTCTTTTCAATGATAAATCCGTTTCGGTGCATTGTTAAATAATGCCGTTCTTCAACGTCCATTCATCAGACGTTTAATTGTCAACCTTTATGGAAGAAATTAAAATTAAAGAAAGTTAGAATATCCCGTAAAAACAAGGCTGGAATCAATGTTGAGCAGAAACTTTTAATCCCGTCGTGAAGTTAAGGAAAGTTAAATCTTTCTTCCAGATATTTCAGTTGTTAAGTATTTCTTAACAACTGGATTCTCAAACAAAAACAGGGAGCGAAAGCTCCCCATATACATCAAACATCTATCGCTATTTCTTTTTCACTGAATCCCAATAATCTCTAATAATCCCCATCAGTACTTTAAATCTCTTTTCATGTTCATCTTTCCATGGTTTGAAAAAATGAGCAAAACTCTTGTCGCCAAATGTTCCAGAAAGGAGCGGTCTTCCAGTAAATTTGCAAAACTCTATAGCAATTGGTAAGAATACCTGTAACCGTTGTGGAGAATTATCAATCAATTGCATATTGATTAAACTTCCATCTTCCGCCCAAACAATACTTTCCCTAATATAATCTTTACTTGGAATTTCATAAGGTAACGGGTATCTTTTATAAAATTTTTGGAATTCTATACATCTTGCTAATGGTTCTCCATAGACTAGATACCCAATTAATCCTTCTCGTCCCATTATCAAAGAATCTTTGATAACAGATTCTTTTAATCCCATTCCTATGTGGTAATAATCCCCTTCTTTAGCATTAAAATCATAAAGTGGAGGACGAAAAATTTTCATGATTGCACCCCTTTAGTTTGGGCTTCTAAATATAACTTTACAATTATTGCATATATTTTCTTTGAAAATGGTTTTGCCGCTTTTCCATTATTCAACACATCAGCGCGAGCTTCAGCACATGCTTCCTGCCATCTTGTACCGCTATTAGAATAACTGGCTCCATAAATGCAAAACTCTTTTATTATTTTATCTATATAATTCCATTTGTCAAGTTCTTCTTGACTAAAATTGTTTCTGCTTTTTTTAGTTTTATGATTCTTGTAAAATTCATGAAGACTATCCATTGTTTCATTTTTCCACACGAGTACAGGGGGATTACTACTTTCAACATCAGCATGGTACAGCCCCGCGCCAATCGTGTCAAGTATTGATTGAAACTCTAAATCGAGTCGGTCTTTCCCTAAAATGTCACATATATCATTCATCAATTGGTGAGTGTCCTCATGAATAAAAACATGTCGTTCATCGCCAGGAGTCCACCAATCATTGTCTGCCTGTTCTTTTACTTCTTCTTCCCATTCAGCTCTGCTTTTATCCTTCAATTGTACGAGCCTTAATCCGCTCGTTGCCCGTCCTTCCGCATCATCATTTGAAGGCAATTTCCCAAAACGTCGCAAACTCGGGCTAAATTCATTGGCTTCAAGAAATTCAGCAACTTCAGTTTGAATAGCAAGGCTGTCATGACAAGGATTCCCTTGAACTTGAATTCCCAATCCAAACAACGTATCTTTGCATTGTCTGTCTGTTCTCGTTGTCTTTCGTATTCTTTTCGTCGGGGTTAACTTGTTGATATATGAAATCACTTTATTTGTTATTTCTGAATCACTATCATTAGGTTGTATGCCCGTTCTTTGTAATATTCTATCTTGATACGGTCGTACCGTTACACCAGACAATTCTGCAATTGCTTTTCCCCCTCTACTATTAAAATTGATTTCTGTAAAGATTCCATGTTGACTTTCGTTTTTAATCTTTTCCAGAAACTTATAAATCAAATTGATAATGGAATCGCCTTCCATTATGATTTTAACCCCTGTTGTATTTTCCTCCTTAACTATAAAACTATTTCTAGGTCTTGAATATGTCACTCTATATGTAGTATTATTATCTACAATCGTTATGTCGTTATCGTCTTCCCTGACAAATACTGAGACCTTTTCAAAACCTCCTGAAAAATCACTATTTAATATTGTTGCATATACATCACCCGTTGTTTTCTCAAATACAACCTGAGCTGTCTTGTTATACGAAAAATATCTAAATCCGTTATCACGCGCTCTATTGATTATCGCTTTTACTACATTTTCAATGTCAGGATAATAGAACTCTCCAATCCTATCTTCAATCCATGTTCTAAAATTTTTACCATCTCTCATGTACCATACTCCACCGCCCTGGGATAACATTCTATTCTTTGCGATTTTCCAATTTAGGAACAATGGACTATTTTCTATTACAGCATAATCTTCCCTGGATATTAGTCCAGGATTATCATCGGGGGACAACTTTCCATTTTCTTCTGCAAACGTTCTCTTGAATTCATCACAGCACGCTTTTCGGAACGCTTTCCAATCGTCTATAATTTCGGGTTTTTCTATACTATGAAACTTATTCCTCCATTCAACGCGGATTCTATCTTTTGTCGTTGAATAATACTGTCTTGCTATCTCCGATATAGCACAATCTATAGCGTCCTTCATCTTCTTGAAATATTCTTTGGTTCTTCCAACTACAACACGCCATCTCGGATATAACACAGAGAAAGATACTGTTCCTTGATAGATGTTTCCTAAAACAGTCCGCTTCCAATCTGTTATTTCAAATTCTTTGCCTTCATTCATTGGTTCAACAAAGACCATAAACATTTTTTCAGATTTCGTTTTTTGATTAAAAGCATGAATATCTGTTTCGATTCTATCATAAACTTTTGCTTTTTCTAAATCCTCTACCGGTATATTTTCCTCTGGTTTAGCGGGAGCAGGAATATTTTCAATCACGATTGGAGTTGTTGGTTTTTTTCCATTATTATTCCCTCCTTTAGAACTATTACTTTGGGCATTGAATCCGCCGCGACCGTAACCCAATATTCCCACATTCCCATCAAAGGCGGGGAGCAGGTTCAATTCTTTGGGACTTCTTTTCCGTGGGTCAACGCCCGTGATTCCAAAATCTTCACAAGCCATTTCTTCATCATTCCAGATTTCCAGCACGGTACATCGGCAGTTCCAACCATTGGGCGGGAAATACCGCTTCCAGAAGGGATCGTCCTTCGGGAGTCTCACTCCTTCCAATAGCCGATGTTCCGGACGCACGCGCCTGTCATGAGCCGTACAATACTGAAAGCCCCAAATGTACGGCGCGGTATCTGAATCATTGACGATGTTCCACCGCCCAGCGTTGTACGCCGCCGCGGTTTGCGTCCTGAATATTGTTTCCGCCAGCCGGGGAGTCGCCGCGGGGTCTAATCCGGCATTGAGCAGAATATCGCTGATTTCTTTTTTCCCTCCCCTAACATGAACCCCCAATTTGGTCAAATCAACAATCGTCTTTCTAACCGTGTCGCAGATTTCTTTCGACAATCCGTTTATAAGTACCGCGTTCTGTTTCCGGAATTCATTATTCGTCCTCGTAGGGTCTATCCCGCTAATCCGCCGTAGATACTTCGCAGTTCCTTGAGCCTGAACTGTCCCCTTGTCCTGTAGAGAGAACCGCACAGGCATAATCTCGCTGATTGGTTCATCAATCACTTTTTCAGATGAAAGCTGCCCCCGTCTTCCTCCCTTCAATACTGCAACCTCCGTCCCCGCGTCCAATAACGCGAGCAGACGCTCTTGGCATACCTTTTCAATGTCGGTCGTTTCTCCCGTCCTCAAGGCAGAATAAACCAGATTCTGCAACTCTGAAATAATCTTCTGGAGTTGCAGTTTTGTCGGCAGAGCAATCGCCGCTAAATCTCTCTTGACAGCAGAACGGGCGCGGAGTTCATTCTTTCTCATGATTACGGATGGAATCTTCCATAAAACGGATCGTCTTGGCTACAGAAAAACGGACGCTGCGAAGGCTCTTGTCCCTGTCCTGAATACGGAACGACAGCCGGAACCGACTTCGTCCTGTCTCCACGGAGAATAATTTCCCCACGCCGTATCTTTCCAACCATGTCTTCAACCTGTTGCCGGACTACGCTCAATTTATCACTCGTCGGTTCTCCATCTATGATTTCTCGCGCATCGTACAAATGCAGCCCGGCTATTTGAGCGATAAGCCGTTTAATGTTTGGGTCAATCTCAACAGAGTTGTAATTATGCCCCCGGAGAATGGTATCAACATACGAGGACGCTGTGAGTATTGCGAAGTTCACTCTCTCGGCAATCTTTTCCGCCTTCCCATCTCCATCTAAATCAGCCCATCGGGCAATGTTCGCTGTTCCAAAAACAACTTCTAAAACATCTCTGGTTATGTACGCTTTCATCTCTCAAATAACCTTCACGCGAAAAACCAACGGGGAACAAAATCCCGTCGTTGGCGTAAAATTGATTACAACTTTATACTCGTGCTTTGAACTTGCGAACGGGCTGGGATTCGTTGGCGGAATCCACTCAAAATTCCTTTGATACGTTTTCCCATTGTAGGTTTTAGCCGTCTCTGCAAACATCACACTGTTCACCGTTAGCGTCAGATTATCAAACCCTGTAACCGCAACCGGATTCGCTCCCGGGTAATCTCCTAAATCCAGAATCGTCGCTTTGATACTGGATATTTCAGATGGCGCAAAGCTCGTGCCGTCCAGCTTCTTCAACAAAGCCGTAAACGCACACGTCGCCCCCGCCGCCACTTGTCCGTAAACAATTTCAGTTTTTGTACTCATGAAAATATATCTGCGTCATTCGCAGTTCCCGTAATTATTGTTGCTTCATGTCCGTTGACAAATACTTCCGCTTCGTTCATTCTATCACCCGTAATTCCAGATTATCACCCTCTGCGTTCGGCTCAATAATCTCTGTTACTTCCGTTGTCAGTTTTCTGATTCTGTGTTTCCAGACAGCAGAAGCAATAGCCTGTGCATCTGCTTCAATCCCTTCCGGAGTATAAGAAAATACACGTCGTTGCGCTCCTGTACAGGTTATTTCCACAATCACAAACTGTTCGCAATTCAACTCTGAACCGGTCAATTCTATGGAATAATAACCCGGTGCGAATTCTTCCACCTCATTGGTCGCAGGACTGAATCCAACTCCATCTTTGTTGATTCTTACAATGATATTTTCAGACGCTCCAACAACCGGAGAGCCGTCCGATTCCGATAAAAGGATAAATGGTATTTTCATTTCACTTGACCTTTGTACATCTGACGAATCTTGCCATTTATATCAATAAATTTGAACGTGTTATACCACCGTTCCCCACGGATATGTTGGTCTAATTGCGAAAATCCAGCCGCTTGTCCGCAGATGTTTACAAGTGGGGAATAAGCGGTATATCGCCCGGACGCTATCCCTTGCGCCCTCCGTTGGTCAGAGAAATGTTTACAACCCCAATTTGGCTCTCTGAAATAATCCGCAAAAGACTTGATGCACTTTTGCTTGTACAGAATAGCATGGGACGTCCATGCGGCTTTTATCTTCAAACAATGTTCTGCAATCTGTCTTGGATATGCAAAGTGTGAAGCTCCCAAAAATACCATATCCGCGTCGTCCGGCACTTCTGACATAAACGTCTCGTATTTATTCTCAAAATCGTCTTCTGCAAAAATGCAGTCGTCTTCCCATATCCAGACATCTTCATCGACCGCGTCCAGTATATCCCGTATATTGACAGTAAGGGCGTATCTGTTCGCACTCCGTTCCCACCAGTCGGGAACTTCGACGTCCTCGCCAGACTTGGCGTGCCAGACTTCCAACGCTCCGAAAATATGCGTTGGGTACGCCGCACGAAACGCTTCCAAACGTTCTTTATCTTCCGGTAAATTTATAACAATACTTCTCATTGTGAACTTGAACTGCTTGTTTCAGGAATATACGGGAACGGTTCGCTCTGACTGCTACTTGTGTTACTATTCACTTCGCCCCCTGAACTTGAACTACTACTACTTGAACTACCATTTCCACTCTGACTATACAACGTGTAAAATATACCAATTTGTAAGTCGTAATACTTATAGTTGGCAATGATATACAATTTGCCGTTGTTTACTGTGAATGTAAATTCGTTGGCTTGTCCGCACGAAAATTCAATTTCATTACGTTTCAATTCACAGTTGCTAATAATAATATCTTGCACCTGATGTGGGAATTGTACTCCATAACCCTCAGTATCAACTGCAATAATATGGACTTTTGCTATAAGCACATCTGTTAGGGCTAAATTCCAGATTGGTATTTGGTACAAGCCGTGGCATTTAATTCCCTTAAAGCCGCAATTTCCGCTAACGTTTGTGAAAGCTTCATAATCAGGGATAGTGTTATTGTTGCAGACCACCCCATCAATATTGTTCGTATTTTGGTTTCCGAATACCGACGAGTGTTTTCCGCTGGCATTATTGGACTCTCCAAATACGGCTGAGTAGTTTGCACTGGCTCGGTTATGTTCCCCAAACGAGAACGCAAATGAGCCATTAGCCGAACTATAGCGTCCAGCTACGAATGACGACATACCTCTGGCAACCTGAGTGGGATTATTCCGAAACATCTGTAAATCGACAGCTCCGTTGCCGCGAACTCTATCGTTATCGTCATTTGTAATGTTCGGAATGGCAATAATACTTGTTTTTTCATTCTCGGTAACAACTTTTGTTCCCCAGTCGCCCGTTGAACCTCCACCAGAACTGGAATTAAGTTCCGTCCATGTAACACGATTTCCAGAATAAACTGCTTGTAATAGTTTATGCGTATCCGTGGCAAAATACAACTTCCCAGGAAGGGGCGCATTCAGAGCCTTTATTTCTGAATACGTCCCTGTTATGACGTCCGTCAGTTTGATTCTTCTATTACCAGAATCTACATATAAATCGCCCGTGTCAGTAGTTGCAATCAAACTTCCATTCACAACGGCGGGCAGACTAGACGCAACGGTTGTTTTCGGCTTAAACTCACTCATTATAATTCAGTCCACTGCAATTTGGTTGTTAAATCTGAATAGCTTCCAGAAATAGCTACAGCCGCCAATCCTGATGTAATATCACTGGCAGAATGTTTGTGCCCCGTATCTGATTTCCCATTCAACGCCGTGTAGATCGCTCCGCCTGTTACCGGGTTAGCTCCATTCTCAGTAATTGAACTGTCAACCGTAACAGCCGCAGAACCGGGAGTTGAAATCTGAATCCAATTGGAGAGAGTACCGTATTCCCCATTGAGGATATACGTCCCGTTATTTGCTTCCGTTGAATCACCGGAAACAATAGCGTAGTCTCCAATCTGAGCAGTCGATAATGATGTCAGACTTGACTTCGCAGAAACGGTATTGATGTACTGCGATAATGCGAGGTTGGGAATGACGCTATTTGCGAGTTTCCCATTTGAATCTAATACCGGAACTTTTCCAGAGGTTGTCCCCGTCTGCGGTATTGCGTCATAAACCGCTTTCGCCGTCGGTATTTCTGAATCAGTTGAACTTCCAGAAATGGAAGTTGTAACCGGATATGCCACCGTCGTCCAGCCAGAACCATTCCAGATTCTAGCCTCTTTTGTGGACGTGTTGTAATACACCGTTCCTTGTCTCTGTCCTGATTCCGGGAACGATGAATCAGCAACAAACGGCTGGGAATACGGAATCGCCGCAGACGTTGACGTTGCTTTATAAATCCTCAAAGTATCGCTCGTGAAGTACAGCGCGCCCGCCACAAGGGTCTCGCCAGAGAGCTGGGCGTTATACTGTGATTGCGTACATGAAATAACTTTGAAATCACTCGGCATTATTTGTTCTCCTATTCAAGTTCAATCCACTTCAATTTTTCGGTTAATTCTTCATAACTATGCGTGTGTTCGTTCGGCGCTTTGCCGTCCAGTTCCTGTTTAATAACTTTATTCTGGACGGGTCTTGTTGACGTGCTGGATAGCTTATCGTCAACGATGGAATCGCCTCCGACCACTTTTAGCTGTTGCGTCAACTCAATAATTGGCATTTCTATTCGTCTCCATTCTTCATAACGACGCTTTCAATTCCATGTTGCGGGTCGGTGTAACGGTCAACATTCCCACTCGTCGCCCGCTTCCAAATCAACTGCTTTTCCAGCATATCCAGAAGCCGTTTATTCGTCTCCGTGTTATTCTCCAACGCCGCTTCAATACTTCGCGCCAACGATTCCAGAGTCTGTTCGTTGATGTCCACTTTCTCCTTGATTCTGTCAAGTTTTGGAGCGAGGTATTTGATCATTAGGTAAATGATTCCCACGCAGATAATAATCGCCGCGCCGAACTGCGCCCACCATGGCGGTTGCGCTCCCATCATTACATCAGTGGTCGTTTGAGCCAAGCAGATCGTTCCCACTCCGGTTCCGAACCATTCCCAAAATCTGTTCATTTCTCCCCCTTCCCCATTGCTGGATTCAGCTCTTTAGATTCCACACGAGGACGTTCAACATAAGTAGTCAACATAACGTCAGTATAATAACCACTCAAATATTTAATCGTACCATCTCTCGTAATGTATGTTCCTCCATCTGGGCTTCCATCTCCCGCCGGATAGCGATTCCCATGGGAGTTGTAAATCCACGGGTAATAATTATTCCCGACCTTCTTTATATCACAGGCACAGGTGCAGTGTCCTCCGCCCCACGATCCGCCGACATCTGAAATACGGACAGAGTCCGTGAAAATGCCCGTTCCATCACGGAGAGCTACTGTATTCCCTATAATCACCGGACGGCACGCACGCAGGCTCAAAATCACAATTTCAGCCAGTTCTTTTGCCGTTCTCTTTTCTTCCCCTAAATAAACAAATCCAACTTGATTCTTTTTCGCGTCGTTGACGTGTTCCACCATTTGAGAAGTAAACCTGGCTTCACCCGTGTACGAACCAATAACGCTGGCAGGGAAATTTCCCACTTTACAAGCCGTTTCGGCTATTGAATAAATCGTTCTTCCATTATCCGCAAATCTCGCTCCCGCTATCGGAGTTGATCCTGATGAATAGGCATAAACGCCCATAGGATTGAGTTGCTCAACGTCCATTTCCGCTCCCATCCATTTCTGATACAGGGCTAAGCAGACAGCCGCTCTTGAAACTCCCCACGCCGGACAATCATTGGTTTTCTGAATACTCATACAGAGATAATCCAAATCATATCGGAAGAATTTTGCGATTTCCCACACCGGTGGCAGTTTCCCATAATCCCGGAGCGTGTCGTACGCTTGCGCTTCTTCTTCCAACTTTGATTTCCAATCCTCATTCCATTGAATAATGGTCGGTTGATCTGTTGCGTCCCATGGGGCAGATAATTCAGCGATTCTCTGTTCATCTGATTTCTGACCACAAGCCAACGCTCGCTTCGCCTGAATCTCGGAAGGAATGCAACCTAATTTTCTTTCTATCTCCATCGGAAGCCGCCCCCTCTAAAAGTCTGTACATTTCCACAATTACCAGTCGGACAAACGCCGCCCGGACAGCCGCTCTGTTCTGTTTCCTCTTTCTTCTCTGATCCAGATTTCGGAATCAACTCTCGGAGCGCATTCGCCACGGTTGAAAAATCCTTTTTCACCGATTCCAGATTCATGTAGTCAATCTTTGAACTCACCTGTTCAAGCAGACTTCCCATTTCTTCCATTGCGTTAGGATTCGTCAACGCCGCTTTCCGTATCCATTCTTTACGAAGTGTTTCCCTTGCGCCCGGAACGGTCGTAACCGTCCCTCTTTCTATTCCAGATACAACCAACTCGAAGGATTCAGCCAAAGCCGTTAAGGAAGCAGGGTCTTTTTCTTTCCCTTCCTTCTTTACAATCCCTTCAAGTGAATCTTCATCAATCTGTTCATCTGGAATAACAGGATCTTCCTTCTTCACTCCATTGTAGAGCGTGTGAGTATCCAGAACAGCTTTCCCATCAACAACGCTCGCCGCGATAAGCGTTACCCGTCCTTTTATCGGGGACGCAAAGGCGCAACTTCTTCCATCATTGACAACTGCAAACGCCGTTTGATATTCTTCAGGGAATACCTTCCATGTCGCCGGCTCGTCAGATTGAGCGATTACCAACTCGCCAGCATTCACACAATCAGGAGCCGTGATTTCTCCAAACGCCACGCCCGCAGACGCGAGCATGGCAATTATCAGGAGAATCATAATCTTTCGGATTCCTTCCATCTTCATCATTTTTCTTCCTTCATTCCCTTGTACCAATCGTAAAGAATCGGAACAATGATTTCCAACAACTGAATAATTTTCACCAATGACGGAGCCGCGCAAACCTCGCATGAAGAATCGGTCGTAAAGTCAATCTCTTTCGCAAGCGCTTCCAATGTCATTTCCGGGCTGGCTTTGCAAATCGCCGGGTTCATGAACGCTTCCGCATACCGGACAATCCAATCAAAGATTTTTTGAAGGTTATCGTCCGCGAACGCCCGCTCCGTAATGCTGTACGCCCAATCGTCAATGGTCGTCTCCGTACTTTTTACCTGTTCCTTGAGCGCAGACAAGAGCCTGTCTCGGACGATTTTCAGGTTCTCCATCGTGAACGCCCTCTGCGCGAACTCTTGCAGAATCTGCAACAGTAGGTTTTTCAATAATGCTTTCATGTCTTTCTCCTTCCTCTCATTTTGGAATTCCCAAAGCAAATATTCAACTAACGTCATTGCGGTCTTTTCACTTCAAAAAGCTTCCTGTCTTTGAACTCTTGAACCTTCCCGCGGTTCCAACTTGAAACGGGGCGGAAGTAACCGCAAACGCGACTCCATACCTCGCACTTTTCTCCACACGTTCCGCTATTCTTCTTCACTGTCGTTGATTCCATCTTCAACTTCTCCTTCCTCATTATCGATTTCATCACTCTGATTAAATCCGCTCATGCTCTCTTTGAGCGCATCAAGCGTTTCTTCCTGACGTTCATTTCTCGGTATCGCTAACAGTTGCTGCAGCTGTTCTGTATCAACCCCGCTGGCGACAACATGCCCCATGTCTGCATTATTCAACAATGAAGAATAAATCTGCTTCATGAAGTCCTTGTCGTCTCTGGTAATTTCCGCCGCTACCAACCGCACGCAATCCTTGTATTTTTCGCCGTAATTCAAATCAAGCAGTTGCCGTTTAGTTTGAGCGTCCATGTCCCGGACTATTCCTCTATAGCGCATCTCCATTCCCGCCACAGCTGCTTCGCTATGAGCCACAGCTTCCGCCTTAGTCCCAAACTCACCTTCCAATATCATTCTTTCAGGCAACATCAGGGCGCGGACTTTTAACGTGTCGTAATATTTCAATGCGTCAGTATACGACGCCGACGTCGCTCCGTTATCCGTGATATTCTCTATCGCCCATTGATTGAGTTGCCCATTGTCCTGGGAATATCTGAAAGCGTCAAGGTCTTGCGGTATTGATATCGCTCCGTTCGCTTCCATACTGTCAAGCAACTCTCTTGCAATCTCTGAATTGTCTCTTTCAATCCCGTTATATTTGGTTACTCCTACCGGATATTTTATAACCCAATGAGCGCCCGCGATTTTCTTCATATAACCAACAGCTAAGGACTCAATATCAGCCCACCTGTCACACGCCAGTAGGGTATTATCCAACATTGAATTTCCGTACCAGTTGCTGCCTCGTTGGTCGATGTTAAATAATTGAACTTTGCTGGCTGGCAAATAGACGCGCTGTCCGGTAATGATGTTGTCCTGCATAATCCCTCCAAAATCACCCGTGTAGGGATTCGCACGCAACCACGTGATTTCATGAAGAAGCTGCTTCTGTTTAACCAGCGCAACTTCCCCACAATCAGAATCGTATTTGTAAACATTCTCAAACGCAACCCAGCCGAAGTCGATGCACGATTCCAACGCCAATTTTAACCAAACGTCTTTTCGTTCTAAAATGTACTTCTGCACCAACTCTTCCGCCCCCTTTGGCGCTCCCTTTTCAACCTCCAACGTGATTGGGACGAGTGTCATAGGAGCAACCATCAAACACCGCGCGAGGGCTATTGTCGGGTCTCTCAATATCCTTCTGTAAACGAATGTATCGAGTCTCGGCTCAATCGGGAAAATAACCCCATCAACAAGCGTCGGCTTCGCCAGCGTTTGAGAACCCGTTTTCTCATTATCCGTCGGAGCAGGGCGCTCAAACTGGTCTGCAACGTATGATGGAATCCCCTTCAATTCATTATTGAACTTCCGGTAATTCACCACCGCTGTTCCGTTATTTCCACGTTCTGGTTGTGATTGCTTTGTTTCCATTATTGTCAATTGTCAGCGGATATTTATTGTGAATCAAATACCCAAGCGCATCGCTCATGTGGGTGCGATCGGGGTCTGATTTATCCAATTCGGAGGAATTCTCCTTGAACGTTATGCTGTCAAGGTCTTTTATCAATTCCACACACTTTGAACTAATCATTAGGCGGATTCTTCCTTGTGCATTTTTCAGGTATGCGTTTACTGACGCAACTCTGTCAAATACTGCCGGATTCCGCTTCGGATAAAACACTCTCACGCGGCCGCTACTGTCCGCGAATCTCCGGTCGCGGCTGATAATGATATAATCAGTTAGCGACGCATTAGTGTGCCGTTGCTGTCCCGCCGCATCTCCGTAAAATTCAAATCCGGCTTTGTGAGTTCCCCATCTGTTCCATAATTCATCAAGCGTCTCTTGCGTATTGGTATCCCTCAAACTGATTTCATCAATTACATTCAGCATCTCGTGATTCCCTTGAACCACGCACCAGCTCATTGGCGAAACGTTGAAGTCGGAACAGACCATCAACGGCAATTCCGGGTTGTACCTATCCCCCGTAAATACATTCTCATTCCGATTAAAAGCGTGGTAAGCCATTCCCGCAGAACTCACCCAATTGGCAAGCATTTGCTCCGCATAATCCTTACTGCTCATAATCGCCCGTTGCGCTGCCATTTCCTCCGGGGAGTAAATATCTTCGGCAGTCCAACTGAAATGTTCAAAAGTCGCGAACGCGCCCAACGTCTCGGCGAGCTTCTGTCCCATTTCTCCAATATTGATTTCTCTCCAAAAGGACGAGCCACAGCCGTTCCTCTTCGGCACTCCCAGCATCATGAGCCAACCATGATAGGCATTTAGAGCCGGAAGTACGGAACGCTCAATCGTTCCCGGCTTAATGTCGCTCATTTCATCTATCGCTATGCCACAATAATGCTCGCCCTCTATTCGCTGTGGTTTATCCAAACCAAACACGTGAACCGTTACCGGATGCTGCTTCAACCTGAATTGGATTCGCAACTGTCCTCTGTTCACTGAAAGCTTCAACCCACAATCAACGTATTCTTTTATCAACCTTCCCCACACGTTGCGTTCCGCCTGAGCCACCGTCGGCAAGCAGAAGGCATAAACCGGGTGAGGACAACCAGGAACAAATTGGCAAGTTCTCCGCGCGAATTTGGGAATCGCCGTCGCCGTCTTTCCTGATGAACGCCCTGCCGCCGCCGCAATTATCATTGCGTCAGATTCCCAAAATGCTTGTCGTTGTTGACAATAACGCCACGGTCGCAACATGTCCGGCATTATTCGCCCTCTTTCTCGCCCTCACCAATATTCCGGAAGTATCTATCCACCTTGTCCCAATGTCCTTCAGGAGTTACTTCCAACGCTTCCGGAGCCGTTTCGATTATCATTGGACTGTCCGTCTGCCCCAGCAGATTCTTCCCAAGGAAAATCGCCATTGCCGGATACTTCTTCGCGAGTTCAAATTGCGCTCGCCTCAAGGAAATATTTCCCAATGTTCTTTTTATCTTGAAGACTTCGGAGAAAGTCTTTCCATACGTCCTTCTGCACCAGGCGTTCATCGTCTTATCTGAAACGCCGAAAAATTCGCAAACCTCTGACAACGTGCACTGTATCGCGCAGAGCCGTTCAAAGTCATTTTTGCTTATTTCCGTCAGTGGACGTCCCGTCCTTGCCATGTTCTCAAACTCCCTTTATTGGGGCAAAAATAATCGGGTTATAATCAATGTGGTTCTTTCCCTTCTTCTTCACCAAATTGTGTGAGCGATCGGAGATGTCATTTCTGACAATCTTTTTTCCCCACTTCTTCTGCAGGGCTTCCAACTGTTCCTTTTCCACTTCCAGATTTCGCATCATTGCACAACCGCCCTTCTGTTCGGACTGTTTGACGATGTAGAAGAATTTATTCACTCTGAAAACCTTCCTGTGAACGTTCAACTGCTGCAGGGTCATGTCGTAGTCTTCCTTCAACGGGAATCGTTCATCATATCGCAAGCCGCTTCCCTTCAAGTGAACCTGAAACGGGCCGCCGATGTACGACAGCGTACTGAATGGAGTGCACTCGCGATACACCTGATCGTCCTGATTTACATTCACTCCCCAAAAATACGCGCCCCATTCTTTGCAAACCAATGAATATTTCTGGAGAAAATATTCCCATTCTTCCGCCGGGAGTTTCTTCTTCACTCTCTGTTCCCAGCAGTAGAGTCCCTTCATATCGTCGTCAATGAGGCAGACCACGTCTGTTCCTGAATTGAACTCTGTATCAAGGATGTAATTCCGGATTCTGCAAAGATTCCCCTGTACGCCGTCAGGAACCGGCACAATGTCCGCTCCCTCCGGGTTGTTCCTGACGTACTCGTCAAATTCCTTGTTGTCAACGTAAACCCGTACAAAAGGCAAATAATCCAGCGTTTCAACACGCGGGCGGCGATAAGACGGACAGCACACGCTAATTTTCATTCTTCATTCCCCTTTACTGAGCAATTTTTTGAAAAATTCCGTGGCATTGATTACACGTCCAACGCCCCGCCGTTCAAACCCCGGCTTGCTATTCAAACACTTCACTGGTTTGATGTCAAAGAAACTCTCGACCTGCAACCAATCAACAGAATTGTCGCAGAACAGTACCAGATAGTTGTGTTCCTCCAATAACTCTTCCGTGAACTCAATCTCTGGCTTTTCTTCCTTCACTTCATCTTCCTTTTCAGGGAATCCGAAAGCAGTCATGTCGATGTCGGTTATACTGTCCAATTCAAAATCCAGCAACTTTTTATCCCAACTCGCCAGCTCGTTCGTTTTGTTGTCCGCCAATCGGAACGCCTTCACCTGTTCCGGCGTCAGGTCATCAGCCATCACACAAGGAACGGTCGCCATTCCCAATCTCAACGCCGCTTTCAGCCGCGTATGTCCGCAGATTACGGTATTGTTCCCATCAATCACGATTGGAACTCGGAATCCAAACTCTCTGATGGATTCTGCAACCGCGTCAACCGCGCTGTCGTTCTTCCGTGGATTGTTTTTGTACGGAATCAACTTTTCAACAGGAATATTTTGAATATTTTGCATGCTTTCTCCTACAGTAAACCTGAAATATTAATATGCGAGAACCGTCGATTTTTTGAATAGTTTTTAACTAAATTTTTTTGATTTCCCCCGTTTTTTCTCCATTTTGAGGATTTTTCGTCTTATCTGATGGATTATGTGGTAAACCCGCCGCCAACTAATCCCCATGATTTCCGCCGTTTCCTTCTTTGATTTCCCACTCAGTAAGAGCAGAAAAGCTTGTTTCTGCCGTCGAGTGATTTTATACCCATTCCCGGCGATCGTTGATTCTATCTCCAACCATCTTTCGCTTTTCTGAATGATTTCTTCCGGCTTCAAATTCTTTTCATCTTGAACTTCTCGCGCCGTCGGAATATCTTTCTGACGCAACTGCTTTTTGTACTCCCTCACCTGTTCGACAACAAGCAACAACGCCGTTTTCCGATTGAACCGGATTTCTTTACATGGTCGTTCCAGCGACGCCATTAAAACCCGTTGCGAAAAATCGTCCAACTCTTGAACTGGGATTCCATACCGAAGCCCGACTTCTTTGATGAAATTCGGATGTTCCAAATAAAAACGCGTCCGTTCGTTTATAGCCATCTTGCAACCTGTCCATTTTTGTGTTATAATTCCTCATGAATTACAATTTGACGTCTGTTATGGACAGGAACCGCTGGCGGACTCTCACCGCTGGCGGTTTCTCATTTCATCAAGTTCAATCTCAAGTATTCTTTCCTCCACACTCTTTCCGCTGAATCCTCTGCTCGCATAGAATCCATTTCTAATCCGTACCGCTTCCAGTCGCTCAATCTCTTCCGGACGCAGTAAGAATCCATCGTACTCTATCAACCCATCAGGAGCGATTTTCTTCTGTTCCTGCAACCGTTTTTTTTTGAGCTTCCTGACGTTTTCGATTTCCCCCCGGAATATCCAGTAATCGTTGTTCTCATGAATAACGCTGCTTTCAGGAATCGTCCCTTCCTTGATTAGTTTTTTCAACCATGGAACGGTATAACCGACCAGCGTTGAAAATTCCTTTATCGGAATCCATTCTGAATCATTCATGAGCCAACCATCTGTAATTTGTTTTCCCCACCATTCGCACCGTCATAAACATTTCAACCAGACGTTCTGCAATCCGTTCTCCATAACGGTTAACAAACGCCTCGTATCCCTTCGGCGCGAAAGACAAATTGGTCGTTCCAATAATCAATTTCCCGCTGTAATTCCAGCTTTCATAAATCCTCGTCAACACCTGGGGAAATTCTGGGTGATTTCCATACCGGCAACGCAACATCTCCGCTCCGATATCGTCCAGCACGATGTCTTTCTTTCCTTCAATCCTCTTGCGTGAATATTCGCAATATCTTTCAGGCTCGGAGAAGTATTTATCAACATCATCAGCCGTGTAGATCGGCAATTCAAATTTATACGCCAGCATCTTCGCCAACATCGTTTTTCCTCGCCCTGTGAAGCCGCACAATAACAAGCACTTTCTCGGTCGATATTCCGGGTCTGCAATTCCCTTCCAATACGCCGCAACCCACGCCGCCAATTTATCCAGCTCGTCGCGCTCAATCTCACTCGGATTAAATCCCCATTCCGGGAACCATTCATTGAGCAACCGTTCTCGCACGATTCTCAAATCTTGAGGTTTCAGCATCTTTGATTTCCGATTCTGTCCAGAATTGACAATCGCCATCTGGAAAGGATTGTTCCCATAAACTGTTTGCATTTTCAATACTCCATATCAGAAAAAGTTACCCCAGCGTCCGCCGCTCTTGACTTCCTCCGTCTCGCAGAAGCGAAGTCCTCGTCGTAATCGCCATTTACCAACCGTAGAAAAATATCCGGCTTCAGAAACTTTGTAGCCGTGATTTTCACTTTTCCAGATACAACGGCTCGCGCCGTCTTCAACTTCGCCAACCCTTCCTGGACAAATTGGATTCCATCTTTCCTTGGGCTGTGAACTTCAAACAATAGAGCTTCCAACTGTCGCGCATACACTCTCCCGTCGCATAGGTTGAATTGAGCCGCAAATTCATCGCAGAGGGCAAGGAACTCCGGAGAGTATGTTTGGTCATTCAATCTCCAACTCTCAAAAATTGACCCGCTCTCGCTCGTCCTCGGAGACGTTTCAGAATCAGAGTTTAAGAACGCAGTAAATTCATCAACTTCAGCTGCCGACGACGTCGCCGCCGCCGTCGTTTCTTCGCGCGTGCGCGCAGTATTAATATTAATATTATTTATCGCGTCAGCGTCTCTCTCTTTTTTCTTTTCTTCTTTACTCTCTTTTTCTCTTTGAGAAACTTTCTCTTTTTCTCTCTTTTCTTCTGTTCTTTTTTCTCTCTCAAAACCGTCTAGCATTGCTAGCGTTTTTTCTTCATTTTCTCTAGCATTGCTAGCGTTTTTTGGCGATATTTCAGAATTTTCTCTAGCATTGCTAGAAGCATTCTCTAGCATTGCTAGGCTTTCCCCTTGATTTTCCTTAGCAATGCTAGAATTTTCACCGTCTAGCATTGCTACAGCATTGCTAGCCGCGAGCTGTTTCTCCTTGAATTTTGCCGCTTTCCCAAGCCCTCCTTTTCGTCCGGCTTCCCGTCTTCTTTGACTGGCGTTCTCCAATTCTTCCAGTTGTTGTGTGAGCCGTTCTGAATGAAACGTCCCTTCTTCTTCATCGATTTCAAATAAACCAAAATCACAAACAACCCTCTGTAATACGCTCGGCTCTATTCTCATATCCCACGCCAACTGCGCGAAGTTCATCGGGAGAGTATGGGAATTTTCAGACGCAAGACGTTCAAGCAATATCCAATATGCTCCATAGCCCATCACTCCCAATTCTTGACGCAAGCCAATCATTTTGCTATCTAAATGAGCCGCAAAATCGTGCCATATAAACAGCTTCGCCATTCCTCATTCCCTCCCAATTCCATTTTCTTTGAAGGATATTGACAGCACTTCATCAAAGATAATGCCATAATATTTCTCAAGGCGCGCAATCGCCGATCGGAGCCGCTTCAACTCACCTTTGGTCATTCCAAACGTCTGGCAATATTCGTCGGTAACACGCTCAATTTCCGTCGCGTCTTTCGACGTTACAAGCTCTTTGATTCTTATCGCTTCGTTTGAAATTTTGATTACGTTCGCAACAATCCTTTTGCTTCGGTAAACCTTCGCAGCCATTCTCCACTCCTAAAATAATTTCTGCTGAGGATACAGGATATTCTGCACCGCTTCGTCAACTTCCTTTTCCAGACGCTTTGAACGCTCCAACGCCGCTTTACTCCGCTGCTGGAAATACTCCTTCTGCGCCGCTCGCATCATTCTGACTTTGTGAATAAACTGTTCAAATTCCCCACTGGTCATTTCTTTCATCTTTCAGTCTCCTGTCTTCAACTCTCACTTTCAGAACTGTTGATTCCTACTCCTTTTTCTTTTTCTTATCAGCAAGCCGTTTTGCCGCACTTTCAACCGCCGCCCGTATTCTCATTTTCCAGACCTGTGGAACGACCTCTTTTCGGATAAATTTCAAAAGCTCTTCGTCGCCATAATTGTGTGCGAAAATATCAATCTGTCGCAGCAGGTCAAACATAAACGGGGCTTCTTTAATCAGGCGCATGTTCGCTTTCATGGCTTCGCCATAATCGTTATCTTCAATCGTTGCGTGTACATCTGCGATAATATCGCTTCCACATCTCACGCGACACATCTGCTCTTCCGTTTCCCAATCCGCCCCATTTGAAAATAAATCTTTGTTATCCTTCATTCGCTTTCTCCTTTATTGTTTCAATGCTCTCAAGCTCAAAAGTTCCGAGCGATATTTCTTTAACGCCTCGCAATACCTCACAGTCGCGAGCTTCACTTTCAAATAGTTCCCGCGCTTCCTTTTCGTCGTCAGCAAGGTATATTATTTCTCCCTCCCCTCGGCAAGTGAAGCGGATTCTATAATACGGCATTATTTCTTCCCCCTTCCCACTTGAACGTCATGCGCGAACACTGCTTGGCGTTTTCGATTATCAGGTCAATCATAATGCCGAGAGCTTCCGCAGATCGTCTGTCCTTTTCCTCTGAATCCCTGTAAACTTCAACGAGCCGAAGGAAATTTTTCATGTCCTCATTTTCAATCAGGTTTTTCACCGCAATGTTACAGACCAGCTCTTTCATTTTCTCACTCCTAAATACAGTCAATTTCTTCTTTCGCCAATTTTTCAAAAATCACTTCTGCAAAATAAGCCGCCGTGCCTGCCAGGAATTTTCTGTCAAGCTTATGAAGGGGACAGTCTCCTTCCCATGTTGATTTTGTCAGGGCGTCAATAACGTTATCTTTGAAAGATTCTTTCGCCTGTGCCAGCGAGAGCGAAAAGTCCGGGACAACGTCAACAGCATGCGTGATCGCATAGCTTTCTTTGGTTTCAAATCTGAAATAGACCGTCCCCATTTCTTCGCTGTAACGGATTGTTGTCTTCAATCCTTTTTTGCATTCAGAACGCACCAATTTATGGTCTTTGATGTCATAATTTCCAACGAATTTAATTTTCAGTTCCATTTTCAATCTCCCTTCCCAATCGAGTCATAAATGCGATCGCGTTTTCAATAGCCATTTCTCCGGAATCAAATTTACATCTTGAACATCTGATTTTTATGCTTCCTACCGACCTCACGCATACCGTATCAGGACGAAGGTAAAAAACCAGCTTGGCTCCGCATGAAGGACAGGAACAGTAATTCTCAAGGTCATGGACTGCATCCCAATAATCTTCTTTTACTGAAAGATACTGTTCCCGTAGCTGAAGCACTTCTTTAAGTTTCTGTTTAAGGTCTGTCATTCCTCCTCTCCTTCGTCAACCGTTCCAGAATCCAGCCCAACGTTCCGCACGGGTTTTCTTTTGTCAACTTGAAAACTTCAATAAGGGCGCAACCGACTTGAAATTCCAGGAAACTTTTAATATCGCAGTATTCAATATTGGCTTCACCGCTTATTAGTTTTTCAACCATTGAACTCGCCAAGCGTAAATGGTCTTTCAGCTCTTTGAATCGTTTGTCGGACGTCATTCCTCCACCTCCTTCGGTAAATGAAGTCTCGCCAATTCTTCTTCCTCACGGCGCGTTTTTCGGCAGTCTTCATTCCACGTGTCAACCGCTTCCCGCAACGTCGCTCCGCTTCGCCAATGGCAATCAGAGAACGGATTGCCTGAATTCGGACAGCCAATCCAGAACGGATGCACGTATGCTTCCCGGTGGACGAAAATTTCAGGAACCAGCCCACAATAAGGACAATGCTCCAACTCTAATTCCTCAAACTCAATCGTTGTCTTTTGCGACTTCATTCTTCGCAAAATATTCGCGCTCACTATGTCCGCTCTGGTTTTGATTCCTGACGCGAGTTTTACAACCGTATCAAAAACGAGTCGCGTTTCATCTTTGCATTGCATAATGTTGTGAGCGAGAGCCGTCAGCTTCAACGCGTCAGCATGAATTTCATCAAGCAGATTAGGAACGAAGCCATCAACGTTGTACCGTTCTTCATTCTCCATTCTTTTCTCCATCAATCAAATTTATTCCCGATAATGTAAATGTTGTATGTTACTCCGGAGAAAACGTTATTTATAAGGTTTAACAACGGATATTTTCTCCCATCGATAGAAAAGAACCATTTCAATTGTTCATATATCACCTCCGCTTTACTAACCAAAACATGGTTATTGTCGTATGTACGGACGATTTTCAGATAGTCGTGCTCATAAATCAACTCGTCATCAGCATCTAATATTCCCGTACTTTGACAAAGTGTTTCTGTATCAATCTGAGATGGGTTGCCGTATCCATACGTACTGGAAAATCTCCATTCAAGCTGTCTTCCAGATTCGTCAAAATATGCGAATACCCAGGAACCATTTTTGTTCTTTGCTTTGAAGCTGAATCTCAACAAATTCATTCTGATTCCTCCTCGTCAAACCGATTCCCAATAACGAAAATTTTGATTTTCCCTTTTGCATAAAGTTCATCGAGTCCGAGGACTGACGGCTCAATCGTGATTCCGTCTTTCGCATAAATCTTCTGCGTCCATATCCAGCTATTGCAACAAATTTCCACTTTCGGACAGATTGTTTCGCCTTTATAGCTTTCAATCCTGATGAAGTCATGCTCGTAAATCAGGTTTTTATCTGAATCACGGATTCCTGTACTTTGGCAGAACGTCTCCGGAATAATATCGGCAAACGAGCCTTGCCGGATATTGAATCGCGACCATTGGAAACCATAATTGCCAAGCATGTTTTTGTCGAACTCACCGTGAATCCAATATCCATTCGCATGTTTCGCTTTGAATCTGAATCGCAAATTATTCATTCTTTCTTTCATTCTGATTCTCCAATAAGTTTGGGGTCATCTCCAACATTTACACTTTCGTTATGTTCACTTTTTCTTCTAGGTAAACCAAGCTTTCCTCTATGAAGCATTTTTTCCACAATCTTCATCGAATCCTCCGCGTTGTCAGCGGGGACGATTATTGTTCCGGCAATTGTGTAGTCGTAACTGACTTCCCACTTTTTCTTCTTCTTCATTTTCCGTCCTCCATGATGGTACGAAACGCAACTTCATCATGAGTAACATCATTTCCATCTTCCAGAAGCTGTTCTTCATAGAGCGCAGAACTCGCATTGGCGATTGAATACGCATCCGCTAACGATTCGGCTTTTACCTCCACTTTTTTGCGGAGCGTCAAGCTCACCTCATATTTGTAGGTTTTTTTCGGTCGCGCTTTCTTCTTCGCTTCCTTCTTCAACCTCTCTTGCGCCGCGTAATGATTCCACCGTTCAACCGCTCTGCGAAGTGAACTGTCAGCGATCGCGCAACCGCACTTCATCGAATCATAATTCTGGCATTGAACAACGTACGGGAATTTATATTTCGACGTCCGGCTTCGGACTAAAATAATGGCTTCTCCACCGCATTTAGGACAGGTCAGAATTATAATTCCCGCAAACTTAATCAAGTTCATTCTTCTTCCTCACGTAATCAATCTTGGGAACGTTTGGGTCGTTCAGTTTTCTGATTTCATCAACACCATAATTCCAGGACTTGATTCCAGACAACAAGTCGTAGGATTCTTCCTTCATACAACCGTTAGGACATTCAATCCGGTACGGCTTTCCCCACTTATTCACGCGTACAACGACGTCCGCTTCTGCGTGGCACTCGGGACAGGGTTTAATCTCAATATTTTCAAGTTTAAGATTCGTCATATAAAACGCCGCCCCCGTTTCCGGGGACGGTTTGAAGTTGGTGTTCTATTTCTGATATAAAGGTTCGGTAAACGCATTGAGTTTGTCCGCCAGATCGTTCAGCTTTTCTACTCCAAGACCGGGGATTTTCTCCCGGCTTCGCGGGTCTTGGTTCAAATATCGCCGAAGGTCTTCAACCGTCAAAATTTTGGCGTCCTGCAACTTGTCGTAAACACTCTCGGAAATTCCGATTTCAGAAACGGGGTATTGGCTCAAATCAATCGCGGTCGCTTCTTCCTCTTTCCCCTTTTCAATTTCCTCTGGACTGAATCCGGGAAGCTCATTTCCAACGCCCGCAACTCCATTTTTAACCAGCGTAGCGAGGTTCTTTGATTCCATGTCAAAAACTTCTCGCAGTTCTCGCATTTCCTCTTTCGCCGCGGTTACTTTTCCAGACGCTTCAAGCCACGCTCTTTCCGCTTCTTCAACAATCTTGACTTGCTTCTGCAGTCGATTATTGAACTTCCGCAGCTGTTCCAGTTCGACGACGTCGGTTTCTCCAAGCTCTGGCGTTCCTTCCAGAGTATTCTTCGGAACTTCTTCCAGAACAGGGTCTTTCTTACTTTTTGCCATGTTATCCTCCATCAAATCTTGATTCCATTACGCGCCGCAACTTCCTTGACAACCTTCTCAGCTTCCGGAAGCCATTCCGCCGCGAGTTTCCCGTCCTTGACGAAGTTTTTCAGCATCTGAATTGCGGACAGATAATCGTCGCGGACGCTGCACCCATTTTGCGCCCATTCATCAATTTCTCGCATCTTCAATTCAAATTCAGATTCGGACGGCTCGGACGCAGACGTCTCGGATTTCGCTTCTTCAACTTCTTCACGAGCGAGTTTCTCCTTTACCGCCGCAATAATGCCGTCAGCAACCTTCTTTGTCTTGGGCTTCTCTTTACTCTTGACTTCAACAGTCTTTTCCTCAGCGGGGGGCGCAACCGGGGCATAACTGCCCTGGGGAGTAACTTCCAAATCGATGGTGTCTTCAACCTCTTCTGTGGTCTGCATCCCCATACTGATTTCCGGAGCGTACAACTTGATGAACTGGCTCGCCGCGCGGTATCGGAGCATAAGCTCCGGCATGGTCTGCCACTTTGAACCCTTTTTGTCGTACCAGCCTTCGGCCTTCGCAATCTTAATGGTTACAAGAGGCCCGGTCAATTTCTCACCCGTGCTCTTTTCAGTCGCCACCGCGCAACAACCCCAATCGTCCGTGCCCGGCTTGCCCGTCATCTCATACCGGAGCGAACTATACCGCCCTGTGTTGTTAAAACACGCAATCAGAAACTTGGACGAAAAGGACGGATTCCCATAAACGATGTACATGTTCTGCATGCACATGAGGGGATCGCAGCCCATTCTCATTGCCATGTTCACCGCGATAATACAGTTGCTCAAATTCCCCTTGAAAGAATCAGGAACGACAGTACTCTTGTTGAACAGCATTCCAACACGCTGCAGGAGTTCAAATCCCGCAACCGTAAAATACCCAATCTCGCTCGGCATTGCCGGAACTTGATTCTGTTGAATTGGTACAATTTCAGACACTTCTTTGTCCTCCTTCTAAACTAACGAATGCGAACAGGTCTTGTACTCTTACCTGTCCGTAAATACTTACTATAAACGTCCGGGAGTTCGTCCTTCAATCTCTCTGTATCAAGGCTCGTTCTCGGTTTGGTACTTTTACACGTGTAGAGAGTTGAACCATCTTTTTTCAGAACCGTGTCGCACACTCCAGCATAAAGCGTCAACTCTGTCCGGAGTTCCCTCTCTCTTTCCTGTAACCTGTCAATGGCTGTTCCCACTCTCTTGAGCTTTCCAACCATCTGGACGATTTCAGGCGTTGCGAACTTTGATTCCGCCTGTGAAGTTTCAACCATTCGCAGACGGTCAGCAGCGTTCACCGGAGCCGGCGGAATCTTCAATTCCACCGATTCCCAAAATTCCTTGTACGCCATAATCATGGCTTCCCACAAATCCGGAACCCCTTCAATCGGATAAACCTGAATCGGCTCCCCACCTATTGAAACAACCAAATCGCAGATCGGATTCTCGGCTGGAATCAATCCCAATTCAACCGCAACAAGCATATAATGCTGGGTCTGTAGATAATACTCAATCGGGACTTCCTCCGTGCCGGGTTCTCCCCAATCTTTGCAGAACGCCTGCGCCGTCTTCGCTTCAATCAACCTGTCGCCCGGTACAATGCCGTCAAGGTTCGCATGAATAAACGAATATTTCGGATGTTCCAGATTCTCCGCGCGCCGGACAACCCTTCCCGTCAGATTGGAATATTCCTGAATAATCTGTGGTTCTCTGATACGACCGCGGCGAAAATACTCGGAATCTTCGCTGGGAGCCGCTTTCCCGGTCTTCCTATCCCAAACATCAAGCGGAGTCGCCCAACGGCTATAGCCCAACACAGCCGCCGCTTCACTCCCCCCAATTCCAGACGCACGCTGGGTATGCCATTCCTGCGTTCTTTCCTCAATCTTTTGAGGCTCTGCAATGATTTCTAACATCTTTATTCCTCCTGGTCTTTTTTACATTCATCACAAATCGGATAGCCGTCCTCGTCTCTCTCAAATTCAACGTCCGGCGGCTGAATCGCACCACAATAAGCGCATTCAACTTCTTCTTCCTCGTCCTCCGGCGCGTCCTTGTCTTCCCACCACTCGCCCGTTCGCTTCATTTCCTCAATGGCAGCGGCAGACCAGCCATAATGGTGGAACGCCCACGTCTTCGGCCCTTCTCCATAGATTTCTTCATCACTCATGTCGTATTCTGGAAAGCGCATGATTTCATCTCCATTCAGCCCAAACCGTCAGAAGCAGAGCTTCCGCACGGTCGGAATCCTTTTTTCTTCTAAGGTGTTGTTCCATGGCGGGAAACAATCTGATTGCTTCCAAACGCGCCATTTCTTTCTTTTCCCCATAACTCAAAGAACTGTCCGTCAACCCTAACTTCCGCTTCCAGTCGCCCGGGCGCGGCGTATACGCGAACTCCAAACCATTGACGTGGAACAGCGCGCGTATAACCCCAAAATTGTAGCCCTTCTTCCATGCGGTCTTGCTATTATCAAAATGGGCTTCTCGGACAGCATTGCTCGTGAACGCCATTCCCGCAGAATGTTCACAGACCACTATCGCTTCAGGACTGTTGAATCGGCTCCGGAACTCCTTCAATGAATCCAGAATCCTCACTAATCCATCAATATCAATGTCTGTTTGGGACTTCCTGTTATTGCCGGAGACGGTCGTTGTGTCCTTCGTCGGTATGTCGTACAGCAACATCTGACTTCCATAACGGACAGCGATCGCACCCGCCATTCCTGGGTCAATCCCGATGAACAATCTGTTAACGTTCTTCATTTAACGCTCCCAATTCTTCGCATCTTTGAGTTTTTCGCTTTCAAGCACGTCTTTCAGAATCTCTGCTCTCATTGTCAGAAATTTGTCAAACGCTCTTTGAAACGGCATGACTGAGCTTTTCGTCCAGAAAGAAATGTCCTGTCCATGGATGGTTTCAAGTCTGAAAGAATAATAATCATTCACGATTACTTTCCCATCAATGCCTTTTCCCCAACGGCGCATAATACGGATTCGCAACTTGTCCCATTTTGCAAGGCAACCATGATTTCTGCTCGTAAGCTCAATCGTTCCTTCGGCATACACCCCCAAACTATCCTCGTAGACAGTCAGTTCCGTTCCATACGCTTTGATTTTCATCTCTGGCGGTTTTCTGACAGCCAAAAGCGCCTGCGCATATTCCTCTTCCGGGGTCATTTGCTCCTCAAACACGCTGTCAAGCATTTCCTCCGGCTCCGGAGCAGTTTCCAGAATTTCCGGCTTTTCATACGGGATTTCTTGCGTCGTTTCAGAAACGTCAATCAATCCATCAATAACGTCGTCTGTCATGTTATTCTCCAACTAAGTTCCGGGAACCGCCCGGCGCGGCTGATTAAATCAGTATTCATTTTGAACTCACAGGCGCAAACTGGACTTGAACCAGCATTTCCCACTTACAAGGCGGGAGTTCTACCATTGAACTATTGCGCCTACTCTCCCCCCGGAGAAAGGTAATTCCTACGGTCGGTATGTACCCGGTACAAAAGCGTCCCGGAGACCGTTTGCAATATCGCGCTCTTTGTAACGGTCAAGATTTCGCTGGGTAACCTCACTCACTTGCGGAAGTTTTGAGCATCTTTCCATCTTGAATCTCGGAACTTCTTCTTTCTCCACCGGACGCAGAAGCTCAATCAAAGCAGTCTTCCTGATTCTCCAATGCCCATTCTCCAACAACCTCACACAATCGTCAGCGGGAATTCTTCCCGTTCTAATCATTTTCAACACCGTTCCCGATGAAGTGTTCAATAAAGCGGCAACCTTTTTAACGGTTAACAGGTCTGGCAATTGGTTATAATCTTCCAATGTCATAGCTTGGCGGCTCCTCGTTTCTGGTTATCAGCTTGCCGCTATGTCCCCGCCCGGAATTTAACCAGGCTAGCAGCTCAACAGCAGGGACAAGCAACCATGCTTCAATATCAATCTAAAACAACTCTCCGGACGCCCATTTTTTGCTCATGGCTAAAGAATATTCTGCGTATTCCTTCTTCCATTCTTCAAAGTATTCAGCAGAGTAGGGCATGAATGGTTCTTCATCTTCCAAACTATTCTGGGCGTTCCGAATATTCCCCAACACTGCCAACGTCAAATCCATCAGTTCTCCAAGTTCAATCTCGCTGTCGTTGTTCCTGAGTTGATGAACTTTGAGCAACAATTTCAATGCGCTCAAATCAGCGATCGCCAAAAAAATTTCTTTTACAATTTTGTTGTCATTCATGATATAGGTACAAAAAAACGGGATTCCGATTTAGTGTTCTTTGCAAGCCGACACGCGGAATCCCGTCAGGGAATTATTTCGTCTTCGTGTCGTGCTTGCGGGCGTAATTATACAGGTCAGTTGTTAAAAGTCTGTCAAACCTTTTAACAAAATGTTAAAGCCCTGAAATATTGTAACAATCTCCATTTTTAAGAATTTCGATTCCTTGACTAAAAAAGCGTTTATTGAATTGGGATATAGTTGAACGGACAAGTCCATCTGAAACAACGGAATTTCCCCACACCTTTTCTATCAAATCAATAACCCGCACTTTGTCCTTGTACTGAAAGCAACGGAGAATTTGAGCATTTCTTCCTGAAACATTGAGGGGTTCCCCATCACAATAAATTCCATCGTCGAAAAACTCAACCCTTCTCGGCTTGCTTTTTGCGTTGCAATAGTCGCTTAAGCGTTGGGCGAAACTTTCTGCTTCGTGAACGTCAGCAAAGACCAGGAACACTTTCCCACGGTCTATGTAAATCTGTTCGATAGGAATCGGTATTTCCATCAATATGGGACTCCAAGACCAGACCCCCTATTGTTAGAACCGCAATGAGCGGTATAATAAGAAGGTCTGGTTACTGCTGGGCGGTTACAGTTAAAAGTTTCCGAGGCTTGAGGCTGTAACCTTATTTTTTTATTACGAATATGTCGCCGTCCCTTGTGATACCTCCTGTCGGTTCGGCAAAAACAATTGCTTCCAGATTCGTGGGCGTTTTCGATTCGGAATACCTTTTACCTTTGCAGTAAAAAATTCCATTTTCATCTTCAACAAGGTAAGTTCTACGTCCTCCAAAATCTTTCGCAAATCGCTCAATAAGAGCATCAACTTCTTCTTCAGGCATTGGTAATTTCTCCTTCAATCATAATCAAAGCAACCCGCATTTTCGCGCCGTTCTCTGATTCTCTCAAACGTGTCAACCGTGAATCCCATTGGGTCTTCATCAAAGAGGTTGTAAATCCTCTCCACTTCCGCTCGCGGGATTTCAAGCATTATGCTGATTTCCTCAATCTCGTCCGGCTCGCTCTCATAACCTGTATCGCCAAGCCATTGAGGAAATATCGCCGTCATTCCCACTTCATTTTTCATCTTCATTTCAAATATTCCTCCGGATTTATTATCATTTCATTCAACGTCTTTCTGGTAACCTTGAAAATCCGTCCATTGTCCGCAACAAAGAACCGGTTGACTTCCCGGCGATATTCTACAGGATAAAACATTCCGCCGTTCCAGAAGCCCGTTTTCCGCCGTTTGACAATGTCGTTGATTATCGTCTGCGCTTTACTCACTTTCATTTTCTCTTTCACCTGGGGAATGTCCCCCTCCCCATCGGGGAAGGGGATTCTCAATCTTGATTCTACTGGGCGAGGAATTCCAACGTCTGCCGATACAACGGAGTCGAACCGGAAAGGACGTTCCCCAATAACCGCTGGCGGCTAATCGTGTTAAAATGCGTTTCAAAATCAGAAACCGCATTCAACACTCCCCATTCAGTACCACGGAATTTCTGAATGTCAGGCGCATTCAGGCAGCGTTCAAACAAGTCAAGCTTCTTCTCCATGAACTTGCGGTGTTTCTCCCCTAATCCTTCATCAATCGGGAACAGCTTTTCAGCGAGAGCTTCAATCGTCCCTTCCCCAATCCTCTTTTCAGCAGATTCTTCACCGAAGCGGACAAATTCCGTCATGTAATTTCTCATGTTCCAGATCGCACGCGTCGCCTGTACCACTCTGTCTTCCATCGTTCTGAAATGCGGAATCGACCAATGGCTGGCGGCTTTCCTGATTGCCGTCTGCAAAGTGTTCCAGCAGACAACCCTGATTGGCGTAATCGCGAGGTGCAAAGCAGATTTCCCATTATGGGAATTGGACAGGAGCAGGTACGTCTTGATACTGTCTCCCGCAACAACGTGCTCTTTCTCAAAAGCACACGTCATGTAAACCTTCTTCCCTCCATACAGAGAACCAGCAGTTTCAAACTTCAACCCATCACCATCGGTGCGTTCCATGATTACGTCCATAATCCGGAAAGCGTCAGTATTCTGCAACACGCGATAATTTTCACCCACGATGTCAAAGAACTTCCCATCAACATCACGGCAGAGCGCGTAACGTTCCGGAATCTGATTCCCATTGACGTAAACCGGCTCACGCGTAACGCTCCAATCCAGACCAGCAAGAGTCAACGCTTCCTCGCTCGTCGGAGCTTCTTCAACAACTTTTCCAAGTCCGTGCCAAGGACGCTGTCTGTGGCTAAACATCGTATCGTTTTCAATAATCATAGAAGCCATAATAAATCAATCCTCCATTAAATAGTTAAGGTAAACAGCGGACGGCGATTCTCGCCGTCCAGCATTCGCAATTTCAAACAGTTTCAACTTTGACAATCAAAATATTTTCCAGTCGGATATGGACCGTCGCACGGGTCAATTCCGATGTATTCAGCGCATCCATCATGAACGATGTAAACATCATTCGTCCGCAGATCGGACAGGCTCAAACCATAGCAGATTCCACAATTGTAAGCCTCGTCCCAATCATCGTAAGCGCTGTACTCCTTCAGCGGACGTCCAACCCATTCAGATTCCGTGTAATCCCAATACCAAACCTTCTTCGTCTGGCGGTCGATCGCAACGATAAACCAATAACGCTGGGTTTTCGCACGCTTCGTCTTCAGTACTTTCTGAATCTCCCTTTTCGTAACGGGCGTCTGAGCAACATTCTTTTTAATCATGATTCTTTCTCCATTCAAAATAATTCACACCGGGGACGCGCCCGGCGATAAAATCGCCGGGCAAGTGTAACCTCAATATCCTTGTTTCGCAACGATTTCTTCAACCTGAGCGAGGAGCCATTCCTTCCCACAAAAGCGGATGTCATTCAGAATCGGCGCACTTTCCTGTTCAGAGCAGCAACAGCCATCAATGAAGAAACTGTGGGTCGCCAAGTAGTAAACCTCTTGAACAAGGTTCTCGTGGTCGGCAAGGAATTCCTTCGCATCGTTGTACTCCTTTGAATCCTCAGGACAGTCAAGCATTGTATTTTCATTCTCACCGATGAGCCAATCAGCAGCTCCCTTGATGTTCCGTCGAGCTCTTTTCTGTCTTACATCAAATTTCATCTTTTCCATCTTGATTTCTCCTAATTAAAATTTTGAACAAAGGGGGAGAGAAGCCCCAGCCCATTGCCGGGGCTTCCAATGATTCCAGATTAGCAGGACTTGCGGACTTTACTCGCCTTGACATTCTCATAATCTCGCCAGCAGAAATTGACGCAAACGAATGAATCGTCTTCGTAGCGGTAAATCGCTTCCGCCTTATCTCCAGCACACTTGAAGCGTTTCCATTCTTCTTCGTTGCACCAATCCTTGACAGTCCAACCGCGTTCGTAATTTCCAAGCTCCCAAGCTCCCCACATGACGGCAACCACTTCGTAAGCAACAACCGTCCAACCGCACTTTTTGCTTGAAACAGAATCAACGAATTTCATTGCTTCAACATGATGAGGAATTCCAGGAACGTTCCAGTTATGGGTTCGTCCAGCTTCATTTTTCCTTTTCATCAACTCATTCGCGCGGGCATTGAGTTCGGCGAGGTTATCAAAGAACTCGTAATTGAACCCTTCTTTATGCCCTTCAGGCAACGGGTGAAGCCAATCAATAACGAGCATGAATTGTTTGTAAGATTTTCTCATGGTACGACCAATCCTTCCTTCCCCATTTTCGGGGACTTGCGAACGGTCTTGACAAATACCAGAGAAGTGATATAATCCAGACCGTTCTAGTTTTTGAACAATTGAGCTTCGGTTAGATTTTCCAGGTCCGAACCGAGGCTCTTTTTTCTTTCTTGATTGAATGAACTTCATCAATCATTACACTGTACATTTTAACACCTAAAATAATGCTGTCAAACCGCATTTCCGTAATTTTTCAGATTTTTTCAGGATTTTTCTGTGAATTTTCGGAATTTTTTCCCAATTTCCGTTCGACTGACCGTTTGGCTGCTCCCAAATATCCCAAAACGTGTTTCGCATGCGTAAACGCTTTCCCAATCTTGACAAACGTTGTAGAAAGGTACATTCTTCTATTCCTGAACTCTGAAAAACACGTGTGATTGTACAGAAAATCCAGTTCATCTCGGACTTCTTCCATCTTCGCAATCAACTCCGGAATACGCTCGTCAAGTTCTTCATCACTCAACACAGGAAATTCTTCTTTCTGGTTCATCTTCACTTCCTCCAAACGGGCGGCGATTTCTCACCGCCCCAATTCAAACAGTAAACTATTTTTTCGTGATGTAATAACGCTGTGACAATTTCCCAAGTGAATCACTTGAAATTAAGTTTTTGTTCTCGTCAGCAACAACAAAGGACGCATGACGATTCGACCAGTAAATCTTTCCATCGTGGCTATATCCCATTGGGGAATAAAGGTCGATTTCATCACCTTCAAACAGCGGCGTTCCCATTTTATCCTTCAATCCCGTGAATCGGCGCATCGTCTTCGGATTGAATCCCAATTCCTGAAGGTCTTTCTCGGTTACGTCGATCGTTTTACCTTCTTTCTCAATTCTAAAGTAAATCATTTTCTATCTCCATTCACTCTTTCTTCATCAAACTGATTTCAGAATCGTACAGCCGGGGCTTATTCCGTCCTAGTCCTCAAAATATCCTTCGTCTTCCAGTTCCTCCATGACGGATTCCGGAATCGTCCAGCCCGGGAAGTAATAAACCCTTCCCAAACCCATACTGTCTTGGCGCATGTCCTCAAACATTCGCCCGATTTCATCGGTGTAACAGAGCGTTTCATCATTGAACGCAAAGATAATGCCAGCAAACAGACGCCCAACGCTCTCGTCAGTCCTAATCGAAAAACAACGATTTCCAAACATTCCACGCCCGGAGTAATCATTATCCCAATTCAAACCATAATCGTCGCAAACGCCAATCAGGAACCGCGCCAAATCTTCACTAATAATCTCGTTACTCATAATCTCAAATCTCCATTAAAAAAAGGTTAAACATTCCAGATTCGCCCCCCAGCTTTTAACCTGGGGAGCATTCTCCATCACTCAGGACTAATTCCAGTCGCATTCTTCTTCCTCGTCCTCGTCGTATTCGTCGTACTCGTCAGCAAACAGCTCTTCCTCGTAGCAGTCTTCTTCATCTTCATCAACATCTTCAACCGGGTCAGCGTAGTCAAACAAATCCCCATCTTCATTGGGAACGCTTCCAAGTTCAAGAGCTTCAATGCAGTCAACCGCCGCTTCAGTCAATCCATCAACCAGAGAATCGTAATCGTCGTCATTCCCACTGTAAGGCATTCTCTCGCAGAGCTTATCGACCTGTCCCTTGAACCATTCGGTAACGTCGTGTTTCTCAATAACATGAATCAGGAACCGGACAGCAGGGTTGACAGTCTCTCGTCCATAACCTTCAAGGAATTTATCCCCATCATTGTACCAGCGATAGCCAATCCGTGAAACAGCTCGCAGAATCTCACCGCCAAGCGTTTCGCACTTTCCACTACTGGGAACGAGCTTGTCAAACAGGGCTTCATAACGTTCTTTGTTTTCAGTATTCAACATCTTTGATTTCCTCCATCATTAAAATTCACACGGATTCCAGAAGGACGGTAAAACCGCCCTTCACCATTATTCATTCTCACTACCAGAGCAGCTTTCTCCAATCAATCATTTCGCCAGAGAAGTCAATCTCGTAATTTCCGTCATTGAACCAGATTGAAAAGACCTCACCAGGATTCCAGCAATTCGGAGCCTTCCATTCTTTATCAGCGCTGCGCTTATCGAACATCTCAACAGTTTTGTAAACAACAGAGTACTTGTCGTAGATTCTCCATTCACAAATATGGACGCGGAAAACGTTCGGCTTCTTCAACCACTCTTCTGCAACCTTCTTCAAAGATTCCCGGCTGTTTCCGAGTTTGAATTCATCATGAATCCCTGCCCCTTCAACCAACAAGCAAAATTCATTCATCTGAAATTTCCTTCTTCCCATTCTGGGCGGCTGGGAACGGGCTTGACAAGATTTTTAATCGCGCTATAATCAAGACCGTTCATTTTGAATAATTGACCTTGGTTTACACACACAACAAATCAGACCAAGGTCTTTTTTTATGATTGATTCTTTTTTCATCTCAATCATTACGCCGCGCAATTTACCACAACGACGAACGCTGTCAAACCCGCGTTACCGCGTTTTTCTGAAAAAATTTCAAAAATTTTGGTAAATTTTTCTGACGCCGTCGCTGTCGCTTTTTTCTCCATTCACACACGCACGCGCGCGCAGTATATCCATAGTTCAATAGCGCGCCGCGCAGCGGATTTAAAGGAAATATTAATAGTAGTAGTGTATATATAGAATCAATTTAACAATAGATAGTTAGTAGTTTAGGCGGTCGGTTTTTTTCAGATTTCTAGCATACGCAGAACCGTAGCAGAACCGTCTGTAGCATACGCATAGCAAAAGCAAAACCGTAGCAGAAAAGAGCAGAAATTTTCTCTAGCAAAAGCAGAACCGTAGCAGAATCTTCCCCATCAACTTTGATTTCCGTTCACCATTTGGTTCACCATACCAAAAAACGATGCTGTTTTTACGTCTTTTTTGCGTTTTTATTTGCTATTGACTCAAATTCAGAATAACGCTACTATGTCGCCGTTTGGAGCTTAAAAATACGGGATTTTTTAAGCATGTAACAGAATTTTTTCATGAGGAATTTGTCCCCTCATAATCCCTTGGTTGGGGGTCCGAATCCCTCTGCTCCTATCAAAGCCCTTTTGCAGTATCCTGCAGGGGCTTTTTTCATTCTGCAGAACCCCGTGTTTTCTGGGCTCAAACAGTTATTGTCGTATGTACCTGCAATTTTTTGCGAAAAACTGCTGGGGGCATTATTGGGGGGCGCCTATGTACCAAATTGTGTACTCGGTGTACCCAATTGCTCTCCTCTGCTCTCCTATCTGCTCTCCTGTTTTGGAGACTGTCTGAATCGTGCAAGGCTTCTAAAACTTATAGGGCGGCTTTTTGATTTACTGGCGCCCAGTTTGTTGGATGAGTCCTTTTAACGCCCTGTTGTATTTGGGAAAAGATTCTTGTATAATCTCATTAGAGAATGATGTGAGGTTGTCCGCTTCACGTCGTTTACTGTTTTCCAAATAAGAATCAACATATAACCTCAACCAGAATTAACGCCATGTCCGACGCAAACCAAATCGACCTGAATATTGAAGAGAAAAAGCCGGAGCCGCGCAAGTCGGCTCTTTCGTGGAAAATACGTTTGCCGCTTGGGCTGTTGTTTTGGGCGTTTTTCCTGGCAGGCGTTTTTTTCTATTTCGTCTGTTTGCTTCCCTACGCGAATTTTCTTGGTTTAAGCGCGCCGTTATTTTTCCCGGTCAATATGCTGCTTTTGACAGCTTTTTGTTTTGGGGTTGCGATTTACTTTAATCAATTAATTAAAGGTTGGAAAAAACAGGAACGCTTTCCCGGCTTTGGGTTCGGTTTCCCTGCTGCGATTCTCGTCTGGACGCTTGGGGGAACAGCCAGCGTTCTACAGAACTGGTACTTTGCTTTGCTGTATAATTCTCATCCGGAATTCGCTATAGTATTTACGACTCCGACAATTGCCATTTTAATAGCCGTTATTCTGGGATTCAAAGCGGGCAAGGACGGAGGACGAACGGCGGCGCTGGTTCAAAAGACGTCCGCATTTTTGACGAGGCACAGGTTCGCTGTTCTCGCTTTAATAACTCTGCTGATAGCAGCGTCCGTTGTCGGGCAGCAAATCTATTACCGCACTGTAACCCGTTTTCCCGTTATGGAGTTTTATAACGTTCAACCCGTTTACTGGAAATACTATGCGTTTTTTGATACAGGAGACTGCCCGTTTGACAATTTTCAAAATCTGGAATCCATTTGCGTTACAAGCGATGAAAATTTCAATTCCATATCCGCAAAGCCCAGCATTAAAGAGTTTCGATTTCAAGGCAATCACATGCTTACAGAAGCGGATATTAAGCGTCTGGCGCAGTTTCCAAATCTGGAACGTTTGGAATTGTATTACTGGAACAGTTTGAAGAACTCTGATTCGACAGGACTGGAATACATCTCGCAGATAAAAGGACTCAAAGAGTTAAGTTTGGGAGTAACTACTCAAAACATAGACGCCATCCCGTATCTAAAAGACGTTCCCAATCTTGAGACGCTCAAACTGTACGTTTTGGAATTGGGCTTGTTTGATTCCGATATTGATTACGCGTCTTTGCAGTCTGCGCCAAAATTAAAGACGTTGATTCTGGCGTTTCCGGACGGCGTTGACGAAGCTGAAGTCCTGCGCGCCCAGGAAGCTTTGCCCAACTGTAAAATTGAGGTTGAAAAGCGCGCGTCGAGTGTTGGACGTTAGCCGTTTCCTATTACAAAATATAGGATTATCAGAATTCATAACCCAATAACGCTTACATCTATCCACGCTCCTTCCAATTTATTGAATCTTGTGTATAATATATGTTAAGTTTTTAACAAACAATTCCCTTTTAACCCAAGGAGACAAATCATGGATTCCAAAGCGTTATTTAAAATCGGTTACGGCCTGTACGTTGTTACCGCTCAGGAAAACGGCAAAGACAACGGCTGTATTTCCAACACGTTTATTCAGGTAACCGGCGATCCCTGCCGCGTCAGCGTTACGCTCAACAAGAGCAACTGCACCACCGGCATGATCGAACGTACCGGCGCGTTCAACGTTTCGATTATTTCGCAAAGCGCGTCCTTTGACCTGTTCAAGCGCTTTGGATTCCAGAGCGGCAAAACGGTTGACAAGTTTGCCGATTTCCAAGCCCCGCGCAAGGCAAACGGCATTCTGGCTGTTGAAGACGCCGTTAACGCGGTTTTCTGCTGCAAGGTTTTCCAAACCGTCGATTTGGGAACGCATTTGATGTTCTTTGCCGACGTCGAAGACGCTGAAGTCCTTTCGCCCGTTCCGACGGCTACGTACGACTACTATCAGAAAAACATCAAGCCCGTGCCGAAAAAGGCGACTAAAACGCGCTGGGTCTGCCCGGTTTGCGGTTACGTCTACGAAGGCGAAGAGCTTCCCGAAGGGTTTATCTGCCCGTTGTGCAAGCATGCTGGCAGCGAGTTCGTCAAGGAGACGGCAGACGCCGCCCCGAGCCTCAAAGGCAGCAAGACGGAAGCCAACCTCGAATACGCCTTTGCCGGCGAATCCATGGCGCGAAACAAGTACACGTATTTCGCCAGCAAGGCGAAGAAGGACGGCTACGAACAAATTGCCGCTCTGTTTGAACAGACCGCTAACAACGAAAAAGAACACGCCAAGCTCTGGTTCAAAGCTCTGGACGGCATCAACGGCACGCTGGAAAACCTCAAAGCGGCAGCCGCTGGCGAGCATGAAGAGTGGACCGACATGTACAAACGATTTGCCGAAGTCGCCCGGGAAGAGGGCTTTGACGAACTGGCAGACAAGTTTGCCGCCGTCGCGCTGATTGAAAAACGTCACGAAGAACGGTACCTCAAACTGGCTCAAAACATCGAACAGGGCGAAGTTTGGGTTCGCACCGGCGAACGACGCTGGGAATGCCGCAACTGCGGGCACGTTTACATCGGCGACAAAGCCCCGGACGTCTGCCCGGTTTGCAATCATCCGCAGGCGTTCTTCGAAATCGAAGCGGAAAACTATTGATCTGTCGGCAAGAGACTGTAGGCAGTAGAGCGCTTTGCGTTCCTGGCGCCTCCCTCTTGCCTTAATTCGCGGACATACCGAAACTACTTGAGTTTTTCCGAAATTAAGGCAAGAGGCAAATGACGCACCGGTAAATCTCACGCGGAGATGCGGAGTCGCGGAGGAGAAAGAATTATTTTTTGAAGCGCCTCGCCACTAACTCCTCACTGCCTACTTTTCGGGAATTTTCAAGTAGAAAAAGTATAATATCCGCTCCCCCAGAAACGTTATGGACCTAGAATACCTTTTATTTCTTCAGAAAATCCGATTAGCCGCCCCTGATTTTGTATTGCAATTCTTTGAATACATTACAAATATGGGGGCGTTTTGCCTTTTTCCGGTTGTTTGTTTGGTGTACTGGTGTATTAAGAAGGAAGACGGCATACTGGCTTCCTGGTCATTGGGAATAAGCATGCTTGCCCACAGTTTGCTTAAACAGATAATGTGCATTTATCGACCGTGGATTCGCGATGCACGCATTGTTCCTCCGGCTGTCGCCAAGGCAGGCGCGACAGGATACTCGTTTCCCAGCGGTCATTCCAGTAACGCGGCGGCGTATTTAGGTTCCATAGCTTGGCAAAACCGGAGCCGAAGAGTTCTTTTCTGGACTCTAATTACGCTCATTGTTTTGATCTGTTTTTCTCGGAACTTTTTAGGAGTTCATACGCCGCAAGACGTTGTCGTTGGTTGCGCCTGTGGAGCGATAAGCATTTTCGGCGCCTGGCTTATTTTGAAATGGGAACAAAAGGGAAAGAACAGAGATATTATTCTTTTTTGCGCCAGTATCATAACGGTTACATTATTTTTGTTATATATTACTTATAAAAGCTATCCTCTTGATTACGATTCAGAAGGGAAACTGTTGGTAGATCCTCAAAAAATGGCGCTAGACGGTTGGACCCATGGTGGACTATTTATTGGGCTTGTTTTGGGCTGGCTTTTGGAAAAAAGAACGTTAAATTTTCAACTTCCAGCCAATTGGGTAATAGGCTTATGCCGATACGGCGTCGGTTTTGGAGCGCTTTTAGTTCTCAAACATAGCAATGAATTTTTCGGTATGTATTTACCCGCTCCCTGGACGCGCTTTGCGACAGGATTTGTAGCTCTATTTTTTATCATCTACCTTTATCCGGTAATATTTACATTGGTAGAAAACTGCTTTACAAAAAAAGAAGTGGTTGATAACCAAGATCAAATTTAACTATTTTTTATTTTGTTGTCATGTCATCAGTATCAATCATAATGGGGTCTAGCAGCGACTGGCCCAAAATCAAGAATTGCGCCTTGATTCTCAAAGAATTTGGCGTAGAGTTTGACGTTCGCGTGTTTAGCGCGCACCGCACTCCGAAAGCGTTGGAAGCGTTTGTGAAATCGGCTCCGGAACGCGGCGTGAAAGTGATTTTGGCAGCGGCAGGCGGCGCCGCTCATTTGGCAGGCGTAATCGCTTCAATGACGGTAATGCCGGTTATTGGGATTCCGGTCGAGACGAACCTCTGCGGCGGGCTGGATTCCATGCTGTCGATGATTCAGATGCCGGGCGACATTCCCGTTGCGACGGTTGGCGTTGGCTCGGGCGGCGCGAAAAACGCCGGCATTCTGGCGGTGGAAATTTTAGCTCTGTCTGATGCTGAACTGCTTGAAAAACTCAAACAGTACCGAATCAAAATTGCTGAAAAAGTCAACGCTATGGACGCCCAACTCCAAGAGACTATTAAAGAAGATTTAGGTTAAACGAGTCATAGCGCCGGCAAGCTGGGGTGCGTGAGTCCCCGGATAAAATGCCGGTAGTGTGCATTCCAAATTGACGAAGCCAAAAAACTCCCCCGGATGTAGCCCGGCTCGGGCTACTTTTTGTGTAATACATACCCTCTGTTCAGCCCGGTTCGCGGTCGTCCCGCCCTAACAAACAACCTCAGACCCGATAAAAGCGCTCTTTCGCAGCCAGTAACCATTCTGGATCGCGGACGGAAGTCCGCAACTCAGTAAGTTTTTCAGTTTCGGAGCTGTGTGCGGGGCAGAGACGTTTCTGCGGACAGTGTCCGCGTCCCGAAATCGTTTTCGACTACGAATCAAGAGCGCTTTTACTACTGACAAGTAGCCCGAGCCGGGCTACATCCAAGGATGGGGTTCGGTTGCGTCAGTCTGGTATGTACACTGCGCGGCGTTTTTCTTGCCTTAAAACTTCATGTGAGGCATAATTCTACAAATTTCCGGGGGCTTACGCACCCCGGCTCGCCTAAGCGTAAATTCGTTCGCTCTGCGAACGGCATTACCGCCTTCCAATTCCTACTGCCTCTTGCCTACTGCTTTTTTTTAGGTTTTTTCGTCTTTTTAGAGTAGTTTGGCTTCTTTTCGGGGAACTGGTAATCAAATTCCGGCTCGACGGCGTTAGGGTCGTGGGGCTTGTATTGGAAATTCTCTTCTTTTTGGAACGGTTTGGTTGGTTTAGAAAACAGGGTTCTAATGAAAAAGTAAACGATAACCAAAGCCAGGAGAAGTAAAATTCCGTTTGAGACGGCGTTGCTGGGTTCATATTTTGGCAATTCGTATTTGATCGCTTTTGGAGCCATCAGCAGCGGCGCCAGCTGAAACGCATGTCCTTTTACCTCGTCCGCTCGACGATACATCCACGTGTTAAACATAAAGCACGGAACGCTTAAATCTTCGCCGTACCCTGCCCCGTCGCCCGGTTCTACTCCCGGAGGCAATTCCAGCGCGATGATTACCAGGGGGTTGTCGGCGGAATCTTGAGTGAACAAATATATATTATAATACATGTCAATTCCAAATCGTGCGCGAACGTCCGGCGATTCAACCGGGATAGCGACGATTCGTTTCGCTCTTCCGGTAAGCCAGAAAAGTTTTCCTCGTTGTTTAATCGGGTCGTTAAAGAGGTCTTCTATCGGATAGGATTGTCTTTCCACCGTTAAGACGTTGCGCGGATCGCGCATTTTCCACAGTTCGTCGCGTTCTTTAACGGCAACAGCGCACAGTTCAGAAAACGTTTTGGGGTCTAAAGCGCGTTTTGCCGCGGACAGTTCCTGATAGAAACATTCGCGATTGCGTTCGTTGAGCGTACAGTCCGCAGGGAACGGAATTTTTCGATCCGGCGGGATCGTTTGAGAGTCCAGGTCGTCAAACAGACCGTAGTCCATTCCCAAATTCCCTAACGGCGTGTTCGGATGCCAGGCAATTCGCGTTGCGAAAAAGTAGGAATGACGAGGTTTATCGACAGCCTTGTCAATGGTTCCGTATTTGAGAAAGTACGCGTCGGCAGAAACCGGGTAGGAAACCGAGACGCCAGTTTTCCACTTTTTAGGGATGACGCTTGTGATAATCAAAACTTTGTGATTTGTATTTAATTTTACCGCGACAAAATACAGAGAGTCCATTTCAAACCGGGTTTGAATTTCCGGGCTAATAGAAACCGGCTGGATGATTTCGGCAACGCCTTGAAGATGGTACAGTTCTCCGCGTTTATCGTTGCGATTAAACGCGCGCAGTTCAAAAGCGATGTCCTTTTTTTCTTCGTCAACGTTTTTCCCGTCCAGCATGTCAGCCGCCGCTTGAGAATTTTGAGTCCACGGCAAAATGAAGTCTAGCGGGAACCGCTTTGCGGTGTAAATCAATTGCGCTGTAAAATTATTGAAAGCCGGATTCCACGCCTCGCCGTCAGCAAGCTGTTCCCACTGCGATTCGGAAATCCCCATCAAATTCCACAGTTGCCCGATGGACTCTACCTGTTTTTGAGCTTCCTCGCTGGAATCGACGTCGTCAGCCGAGTTGGCAGGCTGCTCTTGCGGCGTAGCGTCAATTTCCGGAAGAACCTCTTTCGCCTCTTCGGGGCTTTCGCTCAGATCTGCCACTTCCGGCGCCGGAGTTTGTTCTGTAGCCGGAGTTTGTTCTGTAGCCGGTGTTTGTTCTGTAGCCGGTGTTGGCGTTGCCTCTTGGCAGAACGAATTTATATTGAAACTCAACGCCAGAAAAGTGAACGCTAAAAGGAACCAGGATTGAAATGGGCGGTTGTTATTCATGATAGTGTCGCAGCAATAAGGAAGCTAACGATAAAGTATAAATTTGTTATACCTTTTCTACTTGAAATTTCCCGAAAAAGAAGCTATTAGCTACTAGCTCCCAGCCGCTAGCTTGGTTATTATTGCTTCTTGCTATAACGCATGAATCAGGTTTGTCAACCTAATAGCTGGCAGCTGGCAGCTAAAGGCTTAATTTCGGAAAAACTCAAGTCGTTTCAGTAAAAATATCTTTTATAAAGTTTATGATCGCATATCTTTTTGAAGATATTGGAAAAATCGTCTCTAAAATATGCGGAATCGTTTTCGTAACTCAAAATAATTAAATAAGTTACGTAAAAAAACTCAAAATCTGCCCTGCCTCTCTTTTCGAGAAATCAATTTCCGGTATAATATATACAGAATTGAAATGGACGTTCTATAATTAAAGACGTTTATTTTAATCCTTTATTAGTATAGCAGATTTTTTGAGAAAAGACGAGATTTTCGTTATTCCAGGATTTATAGAACTAAAACAGTAGACATTTGTTATGGCCAATAAAGACAAGCACGCTTACGTATTGAGCGTAATGGCAGACGACCACCCCGGGATCGTATCGACCGTTTCGTCCGTTATAGAATCACTTTCCGGCAACATTGACAGTTGCTCTCAAACGGTATTAGGCGGTTACTTTACGCTTATTATGCTTGTGAGCATTCCCAAACTGATTGATCCGGCAGAGTTGTCAGAAAAGATTCACCAGGCGAATCCTGATTTTCAGGTCAGCGTTCGTCAAATGGTTAAGAAGGAGACTCCTAAATCGGATCCAAATTCAGACAGTTTTGTTATTACGGCATTCGGTAAAGATATTCCCGGCATCGTTAGTGAGTTTAGCGCCTATTTGGCTGACCGGGAAATCAACATCGACGATCTGTATTGCGACCGACGTGGAGAGAACGAATTCGTTCTTATCGGGCAGGTTTCCGTTCCAAACCATTGGAATTTAGACACGCTGCAGTCTGAACTGGCGTACATGGGCAAAGAGCTTGGATTTACCGTTAAGTTACAGCAACAAAATATTTTTCTGGCAACAAACCAGATTCGTTTACCGAAAAACTGAATTGCCGTCTCGGGAATGCTGCGCTTTGCTTTGAGGCGTAAGCGCAGTCAAGTTGATGTATATATGGGAACGACTTGAGCTTTTCCGATGTTAAGCCTCTAGCTGCTTACTTCTGGTTATTAGCTTGATAAACCTGATTCGTGCGTTGTCGCAAGAAGCAAAAATAACCAAGCTAGCGGCTAGTAGCTAATAGCTCATTTTCCGGGAAATTTTGAGTAGAAAAATATAATTTAAAATATATGTCAGAGTCGCCAACTCAAGACGTTTGGACTGTTGGACGTTTATTAAAGTGGACCGCCGATTATTTTGCTCGGTGCGGGATAGACGCTCCACGTTTAGAAGCCGAGATTCTATTGGCGACTGCAATGGAGTGTGAGCGAATCGATCTGTACACCCGGTATACCGAAATCGCGTCTGACGACGTTCGAGCAAAGTATCGCGATTTGGTCAAACGTCGCGCGGCGGGCGCTCCTACGGCTCATCTGACCGGAGAAAAGGAATTTTATTCGCTGAATTTCAAGGTTACTCCCGATACTCTCATTCCTCGACCAGAAACAGAACATCTGATTATTGAAACGCTTGACCTCATTAAAAAGAATTATCTGTCAGCGGCGAACCAAAATCAAGCTGAAAAACAGACTGATGGCGAGCAGCCGCAGGAGCCGGAAGATTCTGTAACAGACGCTCAAACCGGGGAAACGTATATTAAGTTTGTCCCGCGTTCCAATCCGCTGCAAGACGTCAAGCTAAACATCCTTGACGTTGGTTCCGGTTCCGGGATAATCCCGATAACGCTGGCAACGCGCTTGCCGTCGTGTCGGTTTGTTGCGGTTGACATCTCTCAACCGGCGTTAGAAGTCGCAAAAGAAAACGCCCAGACGCACAACGTTGCCGACCGAATTGAATTTCGACATTCAGACCTCTTTTCCGCCATCAAGCCGGAAGAATCTTTTGATTTTATTCTCAGTAACCCGCCGTACATCGGGGAGGAGGAACGTCCGACGCTGGACGCATCCGTTCGAGATTACGAACCGGCAATAGCTCTCTTTAGCGGACCCAAAGGGACGGATCTTATCGAAAGGCTGATTGCTCAGGCGCCGAGCAAGCTCAATGCCGACGGCTGGCTGTTATTTGAAATCAGCCCGATAATTCACCAGTCTGTTTTAGATATTGTACGCAGTCAGCCTGAATTATCATATATAACAACTATAAATGACTTTGCTGGCTTGGCTCGGGTTGTTATTTGTCGAAATAATCGATAAAACCGTTATAGTTTTCCAGCCGGAATTCCGATATTAAGATTAGTCGATGGACTCAGTATGGAATTTTGTAAAGAAACACTATAAAAAATGAGCTCTGAAAGTATATATCCTGACGATTGGAATTCCTGTTCGTTGAATTCCCAATTAAACGCTTGGAAACTGGAAGACGACATAAATCGTATTGACGCCAAAGTTGACGATTTCCTGTCTGGTATTTCGTTTACGGATAGCGCTTCGTCTGCCGCCAGCTGGAGATTGGATTCGCGCCACGATGCCTCAGAGCCGCTGCGGCGGTTTCAGACGCCCGCGCCCCGACGAACCTCTCCTACGCCCTTGGCGGACTTGTTCTCTCAAACGATTGACATCGCAGAAGTGAACTCCGAATCGTGGCGCAGTTCCATGGATTCAGAAGGGGAGTCAGACGATTTGCATGACAATCCGATGCAAAATACGACGGAACCGTCTGAAGGCGAAGTGCATTCCGAAAGTTTAGAAGCGGTTGAATTCAAGCCGCAAGACATGTTTGCCTTTTCAGAGGAAAATAAGCCGTCAGAACAAGGTAAATCTTCAGAGCAAAATAAAGCGTCAGAACAAAATATAACGGCAAAGACTGTCAGCGAGGCAGAAAAAACAACAAGCGTTCCCCAACTGCAGGCGAACGAATCGCCGCAAGAGCAGGCGCTGGCTCCCCAGTTGATTGTCGAAACGGAGCCGCGGCAAGCGACGCCGACCCTCAAGCGGCCGTTGCTGACCTTGAGCGTTGGAATTAGCATCTGTGGGGTGGGAATGGTTTTCGGCTCGCAGATAATGCACAACACCACTCTTGTTAATCCGGGTAAATCGTTGATAATTGCCGGCGTTGTTGGGCTGATGGTTTCCTGTTTAATGTTTGTTGTGGGAAATATTGTCAGACGTAAAACGGCATGAAAAAAAACAGATCAGTCGTTTATCTGATAACGTTCGCAATCGCATTTGCTGCGATTGCGTATGTTTTTTCCGGTCTTCTGTTTCATGTCGGCGCAATTCCATCGTATCGAGACGCAACGCATTTTTATTATCCTCTTTTTTTATATCTAAAAAGCTGCTTTGAGGCGGGAGATATTCCCTATTGGACGCCGCAGTTCAATCTGGGGTTTCCGTTAGCGGCAAACCCGACAACAGCGTTATTTTACCCGCCAACGTGGATTTTAGCGACGCCCATTCCAGCGTGGCTTGCGTTTAATGCGTATATAATCGGACACGTAATTCTGGCGTTTGGGACGATGTTCTTTCTCGTTCGGCGCTGGGGACGCTCTGTAAGCGCGGGAATAGTTGCGGCGTTAAGCTACTCTGTCGGCGGGATTGTTTTGTTTCAATACTCGAATTTGCCGTTCCTCGTTTCAGCCGCCTGGCTTCCGTTGGGAGCGTATGGGGTTGAACGCGCGCTGAGAACGGGGCGGTTGCGGTACGTCTCTTTGGCAGGAATGGTCTTGGCGTTATGCGTCCTGGGCGGCGACGTCCAAACCGCGTACCACGTTGGAATACTGGCGGTTGTGCTAGCTGTAATATTGTCATGGGGTAACGCGGCACAATTGCGTAAAAGCAGAACTGAATCAAAGGGTAATATCGTTTTTGAATTCATATATTCCGCCCGCAGGAGCGTTTTGACGTTAGCGGGAATCGCCCTTGTCGGATTTCTCCTTTCTGCGATACAAGTCCTGCCGACGCTGGAACTGACAGCTCACAGCGATCGGAGCGAACTCGACAATTCAGTTAAAGCGGCGGAAATGCGTAACGCTTTTAGCGTTCCTCCATGGCGAATTCTGGAATTTGCCGCGCCTGAGATCTACGGTCGCCAGTTCCCGATATATCAGCGCTGGATTGACGCCCTGCCCGGCTCTGACGTCGCCGTCTGGGTTCCATCGTTGTATATGGGGACAATTCCGTTCTTTTTGGCGTGCCTGAGTTTGACGTTTCGCCGCTCAAACCCTCGCCGCGTTTGGATGAGCTGGATTATTGTCATCGCTCTGCTTGCCTCGATGGGCAGGTTGTCGATTGGATATCTCATTCAATCTGTCGGGTACTGGTCAGGGACGGATTATCAAAACGTTTCTTCCGGCTGGGGAGGCGTGTACTGGATTATGACGCAAACCTTTCCCGGCTATGCGATGTTTCGCTATCCTGCCAAATGGCTTCCGGTTGCAGCAATGGGAATAAGCGTTTTATCTGCATACGGCTGGGATCGCCTTTGGCAAGACGACCGGTTCAAACACCGGCTCGTTGTCTGCCTGGGTGCGACGGCGATTGCGTTGGTTGTATGGCGCTTTTTGGAACCGGTTATTTTACCCGCAGTTACGAAAGGGTTGACCAGTTCCCTGTACGGACCGTATGTCGGCGATTGGGAACTTCAAAACGTGAGCGCGGAAATCTCAACGTTAAACCTGCGATTTGTATCAGCGTTTTTACTTTTTGCCGCCTGTATGACGCTGAAATGCCAAAAGTCGCCCTTGAACCCGTTGATCCTTATATTCATATTTGCTCTGGATTTATCGGCATATTCCCAACGGCTAACGACGTCAACAGATTCCGCGATATTTAATTCTGCCGTTGCAGATTTCTCTCAGCCTCCCCGGCGAATTTGCCGGGTGGGCGCCAATTGGCTCCCAAAGCGGTTTGAGCAAACAAGCTCTCAAAATCGGGAAATGGAACTGGCGCAATGGAATTGCGAGTCGTTGTACGCCTATAACGGTTTATGCCAGCATGCGACAACGATGCGTTACGGTGGGACGTTTTTTTTGAAGAATTACGCTCAGTTTCTTCGAGACGGTTCGAAACGGGGGATTGTTGCTGAACTGTCGTTTTGCCATCAACTTATGTATTTTGACGGCGAGAAAATAACAGTAAAAGACAATAATATTCGTCAAAAAAATGGCGATTTTACAGCGGTAGCGGCTGTCGAGTACATCGGTTCAAATCATTTTAGAATTACCGGCAATTTTGCAGCGCCGCAACGGATTCCGGTTTCTTATTATCCCGGCTGGACGGCGACGATGAAACAGGTTTCCCCGGTCGGGAACGCAGAACCGGTTCCAGCCAGGGTTTATGAATCGGGCGACGGGCTTTTAGCGGTTGACGTTCCCAAAGAAGGGGATTGGACGGTTGACTTTTACTACTGCCCTCGATGGGTTTACATCGGTTCGATTGTCAGTTTGGGGGCGTGGATTGCTGTAATATTTATAATGTTTTTAGGAAAAAAGAAAAAAATCCTGTATTTTTCTTAAAATGGGAACCCCTCCCCCTTTAAATGAACTCTAAAATAGTGAATAATAGAATATGAGATAATACATATAACATTAGGGCAATCGCAGATCTCTGCTCAAGTATAGGCAGTTTGAACATTCAGGGAGATATATATTATGAATTCTGGCAAATCGCGCCTGGCGCCTGGCATCACAAGAGGTTTTACTCTGGTCGAATTGCTGGTCGTAATAACGATTATTGGCATTTTGATGTCGCTGATGCTTCCCGCGGTCAATGCAGCCCGCGAGTCGGCTCGTCGTCTCCAGTGCGGCAATAATATTAAACAGTTGGCAATGGCGTGTTGTACGTACGACAGCACATACGGCGTCTATCCGCCAGGGGTTGAGGTGTTGCCAAATATTGACGTCAGCAACGGTCTAACGACGAAGTCAATTCGAGAGAACTGGATTATGCTCATTCTTCCCCATTTGGATCAGACCGGGTTATACAACGATATCGAAACGCTCTTTAACGACAAGGATAAAAAGAACGCCAATAAAGACATTGCAGACACGTCTTTAACGACAACTCTGCCCACCGGTCGAAAGATTTCGATTATGGACTGCACCGCTACGGTTTTGCCAGCTTTGCTGTGTCCGACAGATTCCGGTTCCCGTAACAAGTTTGTATCGGCAAGCCGAGAATACGCTCGCGGCAACTACGCCATCAATATGGGCGCCAGATTTGCAAGAGTTTATCCGTTTAACAACGAAGGCGCCAAGCAATGGGGCTATACGCATAATAAAGGCGTTTCCGGCATACATCGAAGCATCGGTCAGGCGGACGTTCGCGATGGCGCGTCCAATACAATTTTGCTTAGCGAACTGCGCGCGGGGTTAGCTTCAGGCGATTCCCGAGGCGTTTGGTCGTTAGGTTTTCCCGGCGCCAGCATTACCGCATGCAACGCCTGGTGGGGAGACTGCCCCGGTCCCAACTGTCTGATTGAAGCGTCTGACGACATTTGGGGGTGCAGCAACAATCCGCGATTAAAAATGCCATGTTATACAGGCTCGACTGGCGGAGACCAGGCGACAACGCGTTCCTCTCACCCAGGAGGCGTTCAAACCGCGTTTTGCGATGGGTCTGTACACTGGATTTCCGATTCCGTTCAGTGCGCCGGCAATCAGGATGAAGGCAACATTAAAAACAATCGTTTAAATTATATGACCGTTTGGGATAAACTCATTCTTTCAAACGATCAGCTTACGATTAAAGGAGATATGTACTAATCGGAATTCTTGAAGCGCTTATATTACATACAGAGAGAAGAAACATGAACCGTTACAAAACGAATAACGAAATGAATGTTAATTCAGCCCGCGCGTCGGCTTTTAACAGAGCGTTTACTTTGGTGGAATTGTTGGTAGTTATTGCCATTATGGGCACGTTAATCGGTTTGCTTTTGCCAGCCGTCAACGCGGCTCGCGAAGCGGCTCGAAAGACGTCCTGCGCCAACAATATCAAGCAGATGGCGTTGGCGTGCCTGTCGTACGAAGAAACTTATCATCTGCTTCCGCCGGCGGCTGATTTCGCAAACAAAAAATACGACGTTCTTACAGAATCCAACCTGCGTGCAAACTGGATTATTCTCATTTTGCCCTACATTGGTCAGCAGCCTCTGTTTAACGAAATCAACGGTATGCTGCGTCAAAGCGGCATCAATGTCGAATCGGACGCGCAGTCAAAATCCGACACGACAATAACCATGAAAAGCTGCCGAGAAACGGAAATACCGTCGTTCCTCTGCCCTACTGATACAAATAACCGCATTAAGTATGAATCTGCCAAGACCAGTTTTACCGGCGCGCGTTGCAATTACGGCGCGAATATGGGGCTTTTAGGAGCGCAAGAGTTGTACGCAAAATGGTCTGACAATTTGGTTCATGGCGTTATGGGACCTGGTAAAACGATGCGAAGCGGTGAAATTGTCGACGGAGCCAGCAACACGATTTTGTTGGCAGAACTGCGCTCTGGCGTTATCGCGATTGACTGCCGAGGAACATGGTCTTTGGGCGGAGCTGGTCCAAGCGCTATTGCATGCTGCGGATATTCCGGAGACGCTAAAGGTCCAAACGCTAAAAACCAGTCCTCTGACGACCTCTATGGCGGGGCAAAGGTTTTGGAACAGATTGATTTCGACCAGCTCGTTATCATCGGAATGGCTTGCTACGACTCGGCCAACAACAGCCAGGCAACGTCGCGATCCTCTCACGCTGGCGGCGTTCAAACTGCGTTCTGCGACGGCTCGGTACATTGGATTTCTGACGGCATTTCCGTCGGAACAAGCAATACAAATTTAGGCGTTTGGGATAAACTGCTGCTCCCGTGCGACGGATTCTCGCTTTCCAATGCTGATTTCTAACGATGGGTAATATTCGTAAGGTGAAAGATATGACATATAACAGAATGAACTTAAACAATCGCGCCAACGCGTTTACGCTGGTAGAATTGCTGGTTGTTATTGCGATTATGGGCATTTTAATAGCGTTGCTTCTTCCGGCTGTCAACGCAGCTCGAGAATCGGCAAGACGCGCGGCGTGCTCTAACAACATTAAACAGCTCGGGCAGGCGGCGTTAGGCTACGAACAGATCAACAAGGCTTTTCCGCCGGCTATGAATTGCGTTACGGAAAACAAATACGAATCGCCAGACGAATCCGGAGTTCTCGAAAACTGGATTGTCAGAATACTGCCCAATTTGGATCAGGCAACTCTTTACGAAGACATTTACAATCTGATGCGTCCTAACCGGCTTTCAACAGGCGCCAGTTACAGTACAAAAGTGATTAACACAATCGATAAGAACGTTACCAGTTCAAAAGACAGTTCGATTACGATGAAAGCGTGCCGGGAAACGGTTATGCCGATTCTTCTTTGTCCTTCTGACGCTGTTTCAAACCGTATTCAGTTTGAATCAAAAAAATCGTCGTTTACAGCTTCCCGCTGCAATTACGGCGCGAATATGGGACTTAAACAACCCAAAATGCTGTATGGGAGCAATTGGTCGATTCCCAACAACCGTGGCGTAATGGGACCTGGGCAATCGCTTAGCGCGACAGACATCTCAGACGGCGCCAGCAACACGATTTTGGTTGCTGAACTTCGCGCCGGCGTTACCTCTTCAGACCCGCGCGGGACGTGGTGTTTGGGCGGACCGGGAGCCAGCGCCATTGCCGCTTGCGGATGGGACGACGGAACGGTGTTAGCAACCAGAACGGACGGAAAAGACAAGGGACCAAACGCAAAAGACAAAAATAACAAGTCTGGGTACGGCGACCAGATTTACGCCTCGTTGGACTATTCCAGCGACGAATTGTACGATCTGAGAATGCCTGCCAGAATGACGTCTAACACTCAGGCGACAACCCGATCAATGCACGCCGGCGGCGTTTACACCTGCTTTGCCGACGGTTCTGTTCACTGGATAAACGACTTGATTCAAACGGCTCAGGATTACGGCGTTTTTGACAGGCTTCTTTCCTCTGGAGACGGGTATCCCATTCAAGATAACAACTTTTAGCGTTTGAGGGAAACTGCAAAAGATGGGTCATTGCCACGACGAACATTGCAACTGTCATAGCGGTCATTGTCATGACGAGAATTGTCATTGCCATGACGCTTCAGACGTGGGCGGTTCCAGTCGTCAGGAAGAGTATTCAACGCCCATAATCAACGGTTCCGTTGATATTGAATCCATCGTGGCAATGGCTCAAAAAGGGATTGCGGCAGCTCAATACGACCTGGGCGTTTGCTATAATTACGGATTAGGAATAGACGAAAATCCGGCTCTGGCGGCGCAATGGTTTTTCAAAGCGGCTCAACAGGCAGACGGAGACGCACAGTTTGCGCTCGGGCGGTTGTACCTGGAAGGTCGCGGCGTTCCCCAGACAGACGATGCGGCGCGAAAATGGTTTGAAGTGGCGGCGCAGCACGGTCATCCCGCAGCGCAAAATCAGATGGGCTACTTCTACTTAAACGGAACCGGCGGCGTCAAAAAGAATCCTGTCTTGGCAATGCAATGGTGGCTCGAAGCCGCTCAAAACGGCTTTCCGGAAGCGATGTTCAACCTGGCTCTCTGGTACGCTAAAGGAGAATCCTTTGAGCCGGACGATACGTCTGCGCTGGAATGGATGCAAAAAGCCGCCGACGTTGGATTTAAACCCGCCATCGATTTTCTCAATAAACTGGGCGTTGCCCGGCAATAATCTGGTATTCAGTGCAAACAACGGCTCTGGGGTGTGAGAACCTCCCTATTTTTTCTGTCTTTGCAAGCAAAATTGCGCGTCCCCTGCGTTTCTCCTCCCTTAAAAAGTGGTACTACTTGCTATATACCCGGTTTTATGATAAAATACGTATAATATTATAGACTGTATGGATTTAAGTTGGAAGTGGTTGGAATTGGGCGTTTAGTCCCTCCTTTTGTTTGAGTCGCAGTCTATTATCGCCAACCGCTTAACCTTTTTTATTATAGTATAAATGAACGAGCCTGAGAATGTAACGGTTTCCAATTCATCGACGCCGTCTGCGCCGTCCGAAGCCGTTGCCTCTAATACGCCCGAAACGTCTGCTTCCGCTGTCCGTCTGCCCTTTTACGCCCCAATTCAAGAGGCGTTGGCAGAAACAGAGCGCCAAATTCAGCAGGAACTGTCCAGTTCACAACCGAAACTGGAGACGATTTTTTCACAAAGCCGCCTTCTGGCAGGGAAACGATTGCGTCCTGCATTGACGTTGCTGTGCGCTCAGGCATGTGGGGCTTTAGTTCCTCAGCACATTACCTGCGCGACTGTTATGGAACTGATTCACACCGCCTCGCTAGTTCACGACGACGTTTTAGACGAAGCGGAATTGCGCCGTCATAATAATACGATTAACGCTCGATGGGATAACGAATTAGCTGTATTATTTGGGGATTTAATTGTCTCTCGGGCGATGAAGCTGGCGTCTTCTCTGGAAGATTTTCAAACGTTTAATTTAATAACCCGCACGTGCGAAAAGCTCTGTGAGGGCGAACTGCTTCAGGTTGCAAATCGTGGGACAATTGACCTCGGAGAAGACGTTTACTACAAAATTATCGAAGGCAAGACAGCCGCTTTGATAGAATGTTCGTGCCGATTAGGCGCCAAGTATGCCGGCGTTGCGCCCGAAGTTGTCGAGAGCTTTGGGAACTTCGGTCTTCATTTGGGAACGGCGTTCCAAATTGTTGACGACGTTCTGGACGTTTCAGGTTCCGAACAGACCGTTGGAAAAACCCTAGGGCAAGACATCAAAAAGCAGAAAGCGACCCTGGCAATTATTTATGCGATGCAGTGCATCTCAGAACAAAAGCGGTCGCAAATTCTGGCAGAACTGCAAGTTGCTGAAAATCCTGCGGAATATATACATCCATGGCTCAAGCGGACGAACGCTATAGAATTCGCTCGAAAAGCGGCTCAAACCCAGATCGACAAAGCGATTGCCAGCATTCAGGAGTTTTCCTGCCCGGAATCCGGCGCCGCTGCGCTCCAATCCTTAAAAGACCTCGCTCAGTTTGTGTTGGCGAGAAAATATTAGTTCCCTTGCACTGATTGTTCCTTTTATCCCTGTTACCGGCTTCGCGCCGAATCGCTCCATACCGTAAATTATTATGGAAATAATCAAGACAAAAGCCTACGCTCGAGCCGGTTTGTTGGGAAATCCGTCAGACGGTTACAACGGCAAAACGATTTCTTTTTGCATTTCGCAATACTACGCTCAGGTAACGCTGTACGAATGGGAACAGGTTGAAATTGTTTCCTGTCTGGAAGATCAAAGTCAGTTTGAATCTGTTACGGAACTTGTCCATGACGTCGTTTTGCACGGGTACTACGGCGGCGTTCGTCTGATTAAAGCGTCAATTAAACGGTTTATAGAATACTGTCAACTCAAACGTTTGCCTCTTCATAATCGTAATTTTTCGATTCGTTACGAAACCAACATTCCGCGTCAGGTTGGCATGGCGGGGTCAAGCGCTATTATTACAGCAACGATGCGAGCGCTGATGAAATTTTATAACGTAGACATTCCGCCGTTTCTCTTAGCGTCTCTGGTTTTGTCGGTTGAAATGCAGGAACTTCATATTACAGCCGGATTGCAGGATCGCGTAATTCAGGCGTATGAGGGCATGGTCTATATGGACTTTGACAAAAAGAAGATGAAAACCGTTGACGATTTAACGTACGGATCGTATAAACGTCTGACAATGCCGCCCGATTTGCCGCTTTACGTTGCCTTTAAGACGGAAGCCAGCGAGCCGACAGAGGTCTTTCACAACAATCTGCGCGCCCGATACGATTTGGGAGAGCCGAGCGTTGTCAACGCCATGAACCAATTTGCCCTCTTTGCTCAGCAGGGAAAAGAGGCTCTGGAATTGCATGACTACAAAACGCTCAACCGGCTTATAGACGCCAACTTCGACTTGCGCCGGTCGATATGTCGAATTCCGTCATGTCAGGTAGAAATGATCGAAACCGCCCGTCAATGCGGGGCGTCGGCTAAATTTGCCGGTTCCGGCGGCGCGATTGTCGGTTTATATCAAAACCCGAAAATTTTAGAGACTTTGAAAAATCAGCTCGGTCAGCTGGGGTGTACGGTTGTAACAATTAATTAGCAATTAGCAATTAGCGATTAGCAATTAGCGATTAGCAATTAGCAATTAGCGATTAGCAATTAGCGATTAGCGATTAGCGATTAGCAATTATGCAAGCGCTGCCCTAATGCCTATTCTCTACTGCTTACTCCCTTATTTCATCATGAACGAACAAAAACCATTTATCACAGAAGATTTTCTGCTGCAAACGCCTGCCGCTCAACGCCTGTATCACGAATACGCTGAAAACCAGCCGATTATTGACTACCATTGCCATCTTGTTCCGGCTGAGGCGGCAAACAATATTCAGTACAAAAATATGACGCACATTTGGCTCGCGGGCGATCATTATAAATGGAGAGCGATGAGAACCGCCGGCGTGCCGGAACGGTACATTACCGGAAAAGGGCCAGACGGAAACGCGTCTGACTGGGAAAAGTTTGAAAAATGGGCGCAGACGTACGTTAAATGTCTTCGCAATCCGTTGTATCACTGGACGGCTTTGGAACTGAACAATCCGTTTGACGTTAAAACTCTTTTGTCACCCAAAACAGCCCCTGAAATTTGGGAGAAGTGCAATGCAATGCTGGCTCAACCGGAGTTCTTCGCTCAGGGGATTATGCGTCGAATGAACGTTGAAACGGTTTGCACAACCGACGACCCGGTCGATTCGCTGGAGTTTCATATCAAGGCAAAAAACGACCCCGATTTTCCGTCGAAAATGTTGCCGACCATGCGGCCGGACAAGGCGATGGCAATCGACAAGCCAGAGGTATTCTTGCCGTGGCTGGAAAAGCTGGAATCGGTAACCGGCAGTTCAATTAAAACATTTGACGGACTCTTTGCCGCTCTGGAACAGCGATATAAATTTTTCGCGTCGGCAGGCTGTAAACTCTCCGACCACGGTTTGGGAATGTTCCCGAAAACAAAGATTTCCGCCGCGCAGGCGGACGCCATTCTCCAAAAGGTTCTGGCGCGACAACCAATCACGCCTGAAGAAGCAGACGGTTTTGCTCGGCTGGTTCTGATTGAATGTTGCAAACTGAACCACAAATTTGGCTGGGTTCAACAGTTCCATTTTGGAGCGATGAGAAACAACAGTACTCGAATCTACAAAATCTGCGGACCAGACGCCGGCTGCGATTCCATTGCCGACGGAGAAACCGGTCTGGCAATGTCTTCCGTTCTGGATGAACTGGATCAAACGGATCAGCTTGCCCGTTCGATTCTGTACAACCTCAATCCGGCGTGTAACGCTCTTGTTGCAACGATGATTGGCAATTTCCAGGACGGCTCGTATCCGGGAAAAATTCAGTATGGCAGCGGATGGTGGTTCCTTGATCAAAAACAGGGCATGGAAGACCAAATCAACATCTTGTCTGCGGAAGGGCTTTTGAGCCTGTTCGTTGGAATGCTAACCGACAGTCGGTCGTTCCTGTCGTATACTCGTCATGAATATTTCAGACGGATTTTGTGCAATATGCTTGGAAACGACATGACAAACGGCTTGATTCCTTACGATTTTGATCTGGTTGGCGACCTGGTAGAAAACGTTTGTTATAAAAATGCCAAAAATTACTTTAATTTTTAAGGCATTGTCATGCAATTTGAATTTAATCCGACAAACAAAACGTTCCGTTGTTTTTCCGTATTGATTGCGGTAGTTTTTACCTGCTTAATCAATGCGGCATTTGGTCAAGACGTTCAAAACGACCTTAAATCTCAAGCCCGGGCGGAAAATAAACCGGTATTGATTTTTTACCACGGCAGCGATTGGTGCGTTTCTGGCGAATTTGCATTAACGGTTTGGAAAAGCCCCGGCGTTCAAAATAAACTTGCCAACGATTTCCTTACCGGGGTAATCGACGTTCCTTCTGTCAATACGAGTGCGATTGAATCCCAAAACGCGATGGCAAAGTCGCTGCGGATTGAAATTCGTCAGCTTCCCGCCATAGCGTTTTATACGCCGGCAGGGGAATGTTTTGCTATATGGGGAAATGTGCCGTGTAACGTTACGGCAGATGAGATAATTCAAAAGACGGCTGAAATGATGGACGTCTGGAAAAAAGCCGTCCCATGGAAAGAGAAAGCTGAACAGCAAACCGGTATAGAATCTGTTAATTCCGCAGCTAAATTTTTTAATACGCTAATTCCGTACTGTTCTTTTGATCAGCTCAAATCAGAAAAAAGTTTTCAGGCTCTATGGAATCGCATGGAAAAACAAGATCCAGACGATCAAACCGGCTGGCGTCGATTTTACAATTTTGACTATCAGTGGTATGGCGATAAAATCTCCGAGTTCCGTAACAACGATAAATTTGAGGAAGGCGAGGCGTTTATTAAAAAAGAGCAAAACGATCCCCGCAACAGCAAACTGACTGTCGAGCAAAAACAGGTTCTGGCTCTGCTCCCGTTTTGCTTGACCTCTAATCAGGAAGAGAGTAAAGACGCCAACATCGCGCTGTTAAAAGAAGTCGTTAAGATGGACCCAACCACCCGCTGGGGAATTGGCGCTGCTGGCTGGCTGGAGGAATGGGGCGAGGAGTCGCCGGTTGCGATTCCGACTTTGCAGGAAAGAATGGCAAAGATTTTTTCTCCGCTGCGAAAACGCAACGAATCTGCGGTTAAGCCGATGGCGCAAAAGATTATGGATTCTGATCGAGAAACGATTAAACGTATGCTCCGATCAAAAATTACGTTGAACAATGCCAACAGAAAAGCTCTGCTTCGGTTTTACGCCATGTCGTTAATTGGACCGGAAACAATTGACAGGAGCCTCGCGAAGGAAGGCGGCAAGACGATTGCAAACCACTTATTTGGAAATCTCGAATTATTGGAATCATTTCTTTTATCCGGTCCGATTAACAATCCAGCCAGAGCGTATGAAATCTGGGACAACCTGATGTTTCAGGCGGCATCGTGGAAAAACCCCTTTTCTTCGTCGGAAAAGTGGATTGATACGCCTTTGGGCAGAAACATCGCGATGGCAATTGCCTTAAACGCTCAGTTTGACGATACGATTAGCGTATATTTATTGGAATCGTATTATAGATTGTCTTCGGCTCAACGGCTTGTTAAAAACGCATACAGCTACGATACGCGTGAATTTCGTTACGTTGTTCTCAATATTCACCCGTATGACAATTTATGGCTCAACGAGTTCCTCTCTTGTCCGCCGGACAGCTACACGGGTTCCTGCTGGTCGTGCCGATATATTACTTACAATTTTTTTGGAGACAGCGTTCAGGGTCGGTTATATCGAGCGCCGTGGGATAAGTTTTACTCAAGTTCCGAGGTGTCGCAAAAGATCGGCGGGGTCTGCGGCGCTTTGTCATACTTTGGCGCATCGACCGCGCGAGCGCATGGCGTTATGGCGGTTCCGGGCGGTCAGCCGGGGCACTGCGCTTATATGCTTCGCGGGTCGCAAGATCGATGGATTATTGGATACAGCGTTTCGCCGTACACCGGGGCGCATTATAATTTCTGGGGGCTGTCATATCAAGGGTTGGATATGATAGAAGCGATTTATAAAGGCGGCGCCAACAAGAAAGCGGATATTGTTGATATCTTGGCTAAAGTTATTGTCATGCTCCGCTATCCGCAGCCGAGCGTTTCACAACTCAGCGCGGAAGCCTATCAATGGGATGGGAAAAAACTGCCAGATTTTTCAACCCTTGAACCGGTAGAAACGCTTGATTCGATTAACGGTTTTGACATTAACGCCTTTAAGCTTCGAAGCCGCGTTGCGATTCGGTTCAAAGGAACGTTAAACATACCGGATAACGCAGCTGTTACGTATATAATCGGTTCAGACGACGGCTCTCGTCTTCTTGTTGACGGGAACGTTATTGTTGACAACGACGGTTCGCACGGGATTATAGAGAAGTCTGCAAGCCTCTCTTTAGCTCCCGGTAAACACTCAATAGAAGTTCAGTATTTTGATGCCGGCGGCGGACGCGGGCTGACGGTTTCCATGAATAAACCTCAGTCGTTTGATTCTGACGTCAATAAGTTATATAAAACTGCGTTGAAATACTGCCCCATGCATTATGGCGTTGCGCTTGATTACGCAAATTGGCTCGAAAGCGTCAGCGCGCCTTACGATCAGTGGACTCAATGGGCTTTTAGCGTTGCAAACGGATTAAAAGACTATGCCGACAACGCGTGGAACCTGATTAACCGGTTTTATTTGCCAAAATGTAAATCTAACGGCGGTAAAGAAGAACTGCTTAAACAGCTCTTGGCTCTTCATTCCATTATGCGTCAGTCGGAACTGCCAACGGCAGAGGTTTATAATTATCGCGCTGTTTTGGATCAGCACTTCAACATGCTCGATAAAGACTGCGACGCTGCGATGACGTTGTTTAAGACCTGTTTGAAAGTCCAGTTAAATACGTCAAATTTGTTTGGCGTCGTTTTAACCTGGGGGGCTGACAAGTTTATGGACGATGAAAAACTGTCTCAACAGATGGGGGCGGCTATTGCAGAAGTTTTTGCCGATAATTCGCAAAGTGCGGACAAGGGCTTTTCCATGGCGTTGCGAGAACTGATGAGAAAAGCCTCGCGAACCGATAATTTCCCGATGTTTACCCAGATGGCGGAAATGATTCGAAAGCAAAATCCCAAAACTGAATCGGATCCCTATCCGCGCGAAGATTTTGGTGGAAAACTGCTCTCGGACAAAGCAATGATGAAAATTTCAACGTCTGGAGGGTATGACTATCCTGAAGTCTATCCGTTTTGTCTCGATACAACCCGAGACATCGATCGCACATTCCATACTGACGGCGAAAAATCCCCGTGGGCAATGGTTACGTTGCCGGGAATGTCTGAAATATCAGGCATCTTAATTACGCCGAATCGCGGCTATTATCGAGATCGAAACGTCCCGATTATGGTTTGGGTTTCAGAAAACGGGACGGATTGGAAAGAAGTGTTTACGTCTGAAAAGCTGGAATCGGAATGGCGGATTGACTTAAGTTCTGCCCCGATAAAAGCGAAATACGTTAAAGTGGGGCGCGTTCCGGAATTCAAAAATGACTGTTTCCATTTAGGAAAAATTCTCATTTACGGAAAAACGCTATATTGATATATAGTGAATAGGATGAAAGCTTAGGCGCAGCCACGGGGGTAAACTCGGGCTGCGCCTATATTTTCAAGCAGAAAAAGTTTAATCAATATTCTTCGTCGTCAAATATTTCTAACGATTTGTAAGAGTTGTTATCCTCTGCCGGCGGGTATCCAACGCGAACGGGGGTAACTTCTGTAACCTGTGGCTGAGGCGTGTACGGTTCTGCAATTGGCTGTGCAATTGGCTGCCGGTTATAGGTGGAATAGTTGTTCTGTTCCGTTCGGGGCGCATTTAAGGCGACAAATTCATGGTCGGGGCTGTATCGCATAGCCATAATCTGAGTTTGCCTCGCCAATTCCTGCCGGGTTTCCATTCGAATGTTGGTCAGCTCCATCGCGTATGACGAAAGCGTTACTGGAGAACTTTTGCATCCGTCTGAATACCAGCGAACAAACGCTAACGTCTGTTCCAGGTTGTTGTCTGCCACTTTGCCCAGCATGGGGAACAGGAGTCGAACGCCAACGTCAACGGTTTTTTGCTCTAAACTCAAAAAGGCGTCAACGTAGCAGACGGTCTGTTCTACCCCGGCGGCGTTTTTGGTTGCTGAAAGCCGCGCCAGAACCAGAGCTTTGCCTCGAATATTGTTTTTCAGAAGCGAACCCTGGTACCCGCCCTCCAGGTAGTATAAGACGCCGTTTTCTCCTGACCAGAGCCGTTTCATCCAGCCGGACGTGCCGGCGATGTCGGAAACCTCGTACAGACCGTCTCCCCGTTCACGAACGGAAATCTGGCTAATGCCGAGCTTTTCCCAGATGTTGACAACCGCGTCTGGATGGTTTACCATGAACGAAACCATGCTTTTGTCGGATTCAACCTGATACACAGGCAGCCGACGAAAGACGGTAATATTTCTCAATACGCTTTGAAGGCGCAAAGCGTCGTTTGCGGACAGCCCCGCTAACGCTTGCAGTTCTGAAATGACGCGCTGCCGAGTCGCCCTGTCGGAGACTGCGCCGGCGAGAGCTTGTGGAGCTATCGAAGACGGAGTCGAAGGCGATGACTGCTCTTGTTCAGCGCGGCGAGCGTTTTGACGGTAATGCGCCATTTGACCCATCACAGGAACAACGGCAAAAGACGATGTTCCAAACGCTGCCAGCAAAACTGCGGCGATAATTTTACCCATATTAATTTTCATATCCTCTTTTTCGGGAAAAAAAGTGAATTTTTTAAAAACTTTTTAGGATTACGCTAAAGTTTGCCTAACGCGAAAAAGCAGTCTTGACAAATCGATATAAATAAAGTATCTTTCACTTGTGGTATAATCCATACTTGTTGCACAAGTTGTTTTTTCAGTATTAACAATATCAAAAATGAAGCAGGCGATACTACTTATAACTGTTATTTCTTTTTTGACGTTGTCGAGTTGCAGTTTATGGAACAGTTCTAGCGTTCGCTCGCAAAGTCCAGAAAAGAAAACAGGCTACAGCGCTCCGGAAAAACCGAGGCTTGTGGGCGACATCGTTCGTCCATGGGGCTTGGATGCCGTCCGCGTTGAGGGTATCGCTATTGCTACCGGTTTGGACGACACCGGGTCAGATCCTCCGATGACGAAGTTTCGTCAACTGCTTTATCGCGACCTGAAAAAACGCGGGGTTCAAGAGCCGACGGTTATGATGGCATCTAAAAAGACGTCAATGGTTTTAGTTCGCGCGATGATCCCTCCAGGAGCGCAAAAAGGACAGCGAATCGACGTTGAAGTCCAAACGCCGTCCCGGTCAGAAACGACGTCTTTGCGCGGCGGCTGGCTGATGGAAACAGACCTGCGAAAAATGGCGGTGTTTGACGACACCCTTCGTACGGGCGACGTTATGGCAACCGCTTTTGGCTCAATTATGACGCCCCCGAGAACGGGAGACGCTAAAAAGGACGCGCAATCCCAGCTCGGAGGATTGGTCTTGGGAGGGGGAACCGTTCAAAAAAGCCGAAATCTTGGGCTGATTCTGCCAAACGAAGACAAGGTTATTATGGTTAAATACGCTGACTTGATTCAAAAAGCGATTAACCGTCGTTTTAATATTACCGGCAGAGGCGGCGCGCGATCTGGCGTCGCAAAAGCAAAAGATAACAGGTATATAGAATTATACGTCCACCCGCGGTATAAAAACAACGTGTACCGATATATGTCCGTCGTTCGAGCGGTTGCTTTGATTGATGCGCCGCAAGTGCGTCTGAAGCGTTTGGAAGAACTCAGAGTTCGGCTCAAAGACCCGTTTACGACGTCGTATGCCGCTCTGGAACTGGAAGCGCTTGGACCGCAAGGCGACGTGCTCGAAATCCTCCGGGAAGGTATGAAATCGTCTGACGTTCAGGTGCAGTTTTATTCCGCCGAAGCGTTAGCGTTTTTGGATCAAAGCGACTGCGCGCCCGTTCTGGCAAAGATAGCAAAAGAGCAGGACGCAATGCGTGGTCCGGCGCTAGGCGCTCTTTCCGCTCTGGACGACATCAACTCGTACGAGGTTCTGCTAGACTTAATGCGCTCTGGCAGTTTTGAAACGCGGTACAGCGCTTTCCGCGCTCTGTGGTATATGCGTCCAAACGACCCGATTGCCCGGGGAATCACGCTCGGAAAGGACGGTTTTACGCTGCATTATATCGAAAGTGATCCGCCGAATTTGATTCACATCACAAAAGATACCAGACCGGAAATAACGCTCTTTGGCAGAGATATTAAACTTTCCACGCCGCTGTTGCTCGACGTCGGGAAAAATATCATGCTCAAGTCAGACGGCGACGATAAAATCGAGGTCTCCAAATTCTCAATTGATGAGCCGGATCAAAAGCGGACTATTTCTACCGACGTTGCGGAGGTTATAAAAACCGTTGCCGATTTGGGCGCTACGTATCCAGACGTGGTCGAGATGATTCAAACCGGAGTCTCTACAGGATGCATTACAGCCAAGGTGTTGGTGAATGCCGTACCAAAGGGCGAACGCTATTATAGAGTAAAAGACACGTCAAAATCGTCTGGCGGCGCCGACGACCCGATTGACGGCGACAGCCATAGCGAATCTGAACCGCCGGTTTCTGAAGAAGATATGAAAATCGCAGGGGAAACGCCGCTGTCCGAAACGCCGGAAGTGAAAATCGACAAAGAAGACCTGGAACCTGAAACAACAGATCGCAACAGCAAGCGACACAACAAGCTTTCTAACCCGAAACCGTGGTACTGGCCTTGGTAAATTCCCGGAGAAGGCGCCCGACGCGCGGAATGTGCGTCGCTTTCTCAAACCTGTCTAAATATACAGTTAGCGATTACAATCAGCCCGCAGGCGCAAATTCGTCTGTAGATATTGATAAATACTGGTAAAAATCGCGTTTTGTATTTAAATTAGGGGGAATAATGGCGTTGTTGGGACGTTGTTCTTAGGTTTTTTAAAAAATTTTTTAAAAATGGACAAAATTTTCCTTGCAAATGTCGATTTTTAGATTATAATACAAAAGCTAAACAAGATAGATTGTCTATTTTGTTGTTAGCGTTTATTAATTGCAGACAACCAATTTTAAGTTATTGGCGTAAAAAACTACCATGAATACCAAATCCGAAGACGTCGTTAAAAATGTTGAATTGAACCAGGTTGAATCAACTTCCAACGAACAGCGTCAGACCGTTAAGCCGATAGTTATTTCCCGTCGGCGCCTGCTGCGAGCAGGCGTTGCAGGCATACCTGTGGTGTTGACCATGGCAGGACTTGCGCCAGCTGAAAGCATTCAAACCACTCCCTCCGCCGCTTCCGGGTTGGTTTACGGCGGAAACAAGGTGTACAATCGTTTTTATAATCAAAGAAGAAGCGACGGTTTGGTCTGGACTGACCATAATGGCTTTGTGCTTTTGCCTGAAGGGGGCGTAATGACAAGCAATCCAGCTTTGTCAATTACTACTGATGACTCTACCACTGGCGTTAAATCATTTGAACCAACTATTACCTATATCGGAACGGCGTCTGAAGAGTCACGACCTTCGCCTTTGACATGCACAGCTTCTATTACTCCCCCGTCAAACCTGAGTTCAAATGCTTATATGCACAAAACTGGTAACTGGTATACAGATCTTGTGGTAAATTCATCAAAAGATTTAGTTGAGTACATTAAGGATTTAACTTTAACAATTAAGATTGGCGACGAAGCCATTACTCCAACAAACGTTGATGTTCAAGATCCAACCTTTACACAAAACAATCAATGGTATAATAAGCCAGTTATGGGGTGGAATTTAGTAAATACAGAAGATGAAGAAGAGTATTATGCGTTAGATCAAAGTCAAAATACGATTGATAGCATTCAATTTAAAGCAACTCTTAGCTTTAATGTTACGAAAGGCGATTACACGTATTCTTGTAGTGATTTACTAATTACAATTCCATTGAAATTAGTAGTTGGGAATATTCCCACCCCTACAGCTGACGATCACGGCATTTAGTAGTTGCCATTCATACCGACCGTTTATTTATGGCAGTTCTTTATAAATCAGCGCCAATTTCCGTCTCGTTGCAGTTTAAGGACGGCGACGAGACGGTTGTCTATCATGAGGCGTCTGGAAGCATTCATCTAATCAACGCGTTGGGATTAAAGGTTCTCAATGCGTTGTCAGAACGCCCGTTGACGCTCAACGAGCTAATAGACGTAATTAACGCAAGAGAAATCAACACGTTTGAATCTGTACGTCAATTTTTGAAAATCGGCGTTGAAGAAGGTCTTATAGAAAAAATCAGCGAGCCTTGCGCCGTTGTGCCGCTCCAGTAAATCAGCGGCGCCGCTATTATATCCCCCTTTATTTTCCAAAGCCTTTAAGGATTCTCAGGGCTTCTCTGCCGGCGGTGTCGGGGTCGTCTACGTAGGGGTACAGTTCAACGGTAATCCAGCCCTTGTATTCGGTTTTCTCAATGGCGTCTAAAATGGGTGGGAAGTCAATAACGCCTTCTCCGGGAACAAGGTGATGATGAACGCGCTGGGCGTTGATGTCTTCTATATGGTAGTGACGCGTGTGTTCCTTAAGCCGGTCAATCCAGTCAACCGGGTTTTGCCCAACGCAGAATGCGTGTCCGATGTCAAAATTAAGCCCTAAACGGGGACTGTCAATTCGGTCGGCAAATTCCAGGTATTGCTCGAATTTTTCAATTAACAACTGCGGTTCCGGCTCGATAAGGAGGTCAACGCCGACAGTTTGAGCCACCTCAACACACGGCATAATTTCGTCATAGAATATATCGTACGCCTCCTGTCGCGTCATGCCGTTTGGAATGGGACCGCCGGGATTGGTTTGGATATTATGCGCCCCGAGTTGAGAAGCCAACTGCAGGCAACGCTTGGTATGCTCTCGACGAATGGCGCGGTATTCCGGAGAAGGTTCAATCCACGACGGGTGCCAGTACGGCTGTCGCGGGTCGGCAACCGCGTTCATCATAAAAGCGTTAACGTTGGAAATCGATAGCCGATAACGCTCCAGGACGCTGCGGATATGATCGATTTGAACCGGCAAAATCCCTGCAGGCCAGGCGTGCGGGACGTCTGCCAGCAGTTCAATCGCTCGATAGCCGAGCAGAGAGATTTTTTGCGCCGTTTGTTCAATGGTGTAATTTCGATATGCGTTTGTACTGTATGCGAATTTCATTTTCTCAATGCGTTATTGTGGCGTTAGTATGACGTTAAATCCGCCGTCGTTTGTCATATTAGCGGTAATAGAATCAAGTGAACAAACCTCTCTTTTCTCAATGACGCATTCTAACGGCTTGTCAAGGCTTTGACGATAAACTTTTGCCGTGTACATTGGGTAATCGTCTCCCATGGCGGATTTAGAAATTTCAGACTTGAGAAAGTCGAGCGAAATCTGTAAATGTCGCGCCTGGACTGTAATGGCGCTGATAAACCAGCGATCTCCGGAACGCCGGGCGATGACAATGTATTCGCCGGGTATGCCGTCTAAAACGCGAATGTCGTCCCACGTCGTTGGCATGGCAGACCAGAACGATAATTCCGGATAGGTTGTCTGGTTCGGGTCAAGAGGCGCGTCATACCAGTGCAAATATTGCAACGGGTTAAAAAAGATGACGCCGCAAGCCAGCTGAAAGGCGCGAGATTTCACTCGGGAATCCAGAAAACACGGGGTAAAATCGCCCATCCCGCTAAGCGGTCGAACGTACGCCATAAAAGTTCGACTGCGTGACATTGAAGAATACGAGTCTCGGCATTCGTTGCCGGCAATGCCTTCTACCGAGACAAGATTCGGATAGGTGCGTTCCCAGCCGGTTGGACGGTAATTGTCATGAACGTTGACCATGAGCTTATATTCCGCCGCTTTTTTAATTGCCTGATGCAGCCATTTCATATCGTCCTGAGTTTCCCAGTTGACGAATCCAAATTTTACGCCGTCAACGCCCCACTGTTTATAGGTTTTGAACGTTTCGTCCAGAGGATAATTTTTTAATTCTCTATAGTTGCAGTACAGAAAGAACTTCTGCCCTTTTTCGTGAGCGTATTTTATGGCGCCCAACAGGTCGCGGTCGCCGTCGATTTTAGTGGGGTGATCTGGAGTGGAGTCGAATTCCTTGCCGTTCCAGCCGGTGTCCCAATGAACGAATTGGTAATTGTTAGCGGCATTGTAATCGACCCATTTATCAGAATCCGGTCGTTGACAAGAAGTGTTTCGGACGCCTTTTCCCACTTGAATCCAGGACGTATCTTCAATCGCGCAAGGCGGACAAAGATTTTGAAGCAGATAGGCGTTCTCTATGAATCGACCTGGATTTTGGTCGATAAAAATAACGCGCCAGGGCGTTGCCAGTTCACCCGAAACGGTAACGGTTCCTTTCCGAAAAGCGGCTTGAAGAGTCCCGCGCTGCAAGGGAATCGGCTTCAAAACCATGGGAACAAAATCTTCTAAACTTCCCGCTTCGGCAATCGCGGCGTACAGCTCGTCTTTTTTAATTTCTACCACAACGGCGGGCGGCATGACAGGACACATCGACATCGGGCGAACGTCGTACGCGGATTGCGGATTGTCGGTGAAAATACAATCGTAATCTTTCGCAAAGTGGAAGGTCGTTAACTCTTTGTCTAAAATGTACTCGCCTGAGCCGCCGAAATCTTTATCCAAAATGCAACGAAACGCCACGCCTTCGTTAGCCGCGCGGACTTGAACCGTCATTTTTTCACCGGTGTACGCGATAAGAGGAATGTCCAGCTGTTTCCAGACGTTTGGATATTCAGATTTGTAACCGTGAACCGGCTTCCATGGTTTATTGTAAGCGACCACTCTCAGATCATAGTCGCTGTCCAAACGCCATTCGGGAGCTTTTGTTTTCCCCTCAACGTTATAACCGATTTGACTGCGATGAATAATCAACACGCCTTGGTAAGTAACCGAGTAAGTCAAATTTCCATCTTCCAACGTGGTTTCAAACGACAGTTTGCCGTTTGGAGACGAGACGACAAACGTCTTGCCGTTGGCTACAGGAATCATGAACGCAGCAATAATTAAAAAGGCGAAAAAACGGTTCATAACGTTGCCTGCTTTGATTTGTTAATTGGATCTGTGTTATCTCTTCTTTTTCCGGTTGCGACGCTGTCGCGGGGATTCATCCTGTTGTTGCTGGTTTTCCTCGTCTTTTTTACCGAAAACATTCAAAGCGGAACCCCAGGATTTAAGGACGTTCATCGGATCGTCGTCTTCCGGTCGATGGCGAGGCGCTTTTTTCTTTTGATTGGATTTCCAGTTATTGGCTTCGTCTTGAATCAGTTCCTGATCAACCAGTTCTTTTGGTAAAAACTGTCGCTCTGCCACGCCCCATAAAGTTGAGGCGATAAAGTAAATGCACAATCCCGCAGCAACCTTAAAGAACATCAGCCCCATAAAAATCATCATGAAGGTCATAATTCTTTGCTGCATTCGCGCCTGGTCGTCTGCAGGAGGCGGCATCATTATTTTTTGCTGAACTAAAAACAGAGCAATCGTTGCCATCGGCAACAGGTTAAAGTACGGTCCCAAACCAAACATGCCATATCCAGACGTAATAAACTGCGGCGCCCACGACGTCCAGTCCAATAACATGTCTGGCGATGCCAGGTTTGAACAGAATCGGCATGCGGAACCAAACATGGACGCCTGACGAAGTTCGATGTCTATCATCAAAGCGCGGTATAACGCCATAAAAATCGGGATTTGGATAAATATAACCAAACAGCCGGACGCGGGGTTATAGTTATGTTTACGGAACAGTTCCTGCTGTGCTTTCATCTGCTCTTGCGGATCAGAATATTTTTCTTTGATCTTTGCCATTTCAGGCTGGAGTTTTTGCATTTTCAAAGCGCCGATAGCCTGTTTTCTGGATAACGGGTGAAGAGCCAATCGGACGACGGCGGTTAAAAGCAAAATGGCAATGCCGTAGTTTGGAATGATGGAATAGAAAAAGTGCAGCAATCCGACCAACGGTACGGCAATCCATCCAAACCATCCATAATAAATAACGCCGTCAACCCCGTATTCTTTCATCAATGAGGGCTTGCGCGGACCAATAAAGACGGTAAACTTCTGAGTTAGTTCCGCTCCGGGATTTAACGTTTCCGTGTTGCTGTAGGCGCGGAACGAGCAGTTTGTTCTGGTTGGCCATTTTGGGTCAACGGAACTGACGCGCAAGGGTTGAAGCTTGGCAAACTTGAATTTCTCCTCGTTTGACAGCTTTTCCGGAATCAGGTAAGAGCCAAAATACGCGGCGTCGACGCCAGTGTACGCCAAGGCAAGGTTCTTAACATCGTCCCATTTATCTTGAGCAATGCTTTGGCAAGAGACCATTACAGGTCGAGTGTTAGCGTCTTCTTTATAAACCATATCGCGCAAGCCGACGCCGCTCCATGTTGTCCAAACTTTGTGGGTGTACCAATACCCTTCCAAAGGAAGACCTGTTGGACCGTCTAGCCGATATGCTGTTTTTCGGACGTTTTTACCAACGTTTTTAATCGAAATGGTCATATTGACGTGATAACCGGAATCGACGTTGTTGGGGTCTGTTTCAACGAGTTCAAACGTCTTGTAAACCTCTAAACCGTATCGAGGAATTGGGAACTTGAAAACCACTTTGTTCTGAGTGGATTCTGCAATGTCCCAGACGCCGTTTCGCATATCGACGTTTGGCAATTCCCGATTGAGGTAACTTTGCAACTTGATTTGATTTCTTTGAGCGTCTGCCGCCAGAGTAGAGAATGCTGGAAGGACGTCGGAAACGGTCGCGTTGTCGATTTGCTGCAAGGTCATGAGGAACGAGAGCGGGTTGCCCTGCCCGGCGTTGTCAAACTCTTCCGGACGAATAACCGCCATCGGCGCGCTGCGTAACGTTGTTTCTTTAAGTTTAACCGTCTTTCCGCTGCGGTTGACCGTTATCGTAACTTTATCGCCGGGGGACGACGATTTAAGAAATTCGTTAAACTGCTTGCGATTTGCGATATCTTTCTCGTTGCACTTGACGATTTCGTCTGCAACCTGCAATCCCGCCGCCTGAGCCGGGGTTCCGGCTGGAACGACGGCAACAACGCACTTGTCAGCCAGAGGGTTTGAAGCTAACGGCGCCGCGCCCTGTTTTGCCTCTTCCGCCTGAGCGATAAGGGCTTTCAAATCGATGCCGGGAGTTGGAACTTCGGCAAAAACGTTGCCGAAATACCCGGCGTTCTGATAAACGTACCCTTCTTTATCGAAGACGTCCAAATACTTTGGAGAGTTGAGTTCCGCGTACGCCATTGCCGCCCCTTTGCTGGTAAACGTCAACAACAGCTTGTATTTGCTGGCATTGTCCAGCGACCCCAACGCGACCCATTGCTCTGGTTTAGCAGGTTCCGGTTCCGGAGCCGTTTGAGGCTGCGCTTGCTCGGTTTGCGCGGTTGCGTTAGAAGCGTCGGGGCTGGGCTGTTCCGCCGCTGGGGCTGCCGGCGCCGACGACGCGTTCCAACCCTCTTCTTCCGTAATTGGAACGTTAGAAGGAGCGGCAATCTCTTCCGGAGTGCCCTGCTCTGCCGGTTTTTCCGGTTTGGGAGTAAAATAGTTTAAAATCCAGAACGTTATCAGGAAGATAATAAGAAAGGTAATAACGGAATTAATCGGATTGGGCTGTTGCTGTCCCGGAGGGGTAATGGCTTGCATATTAGGATAAATAAAGGGTTAATTGACAAATATAATTGAAATTTAGATGATTTAAGGGGCGGGGAATGTCAAACGCCCATTCGCCCCAATTCAACGAATTATCGACCTTCGGTGAGTCGTTCCGCCAGGAAATTGTCCAAGTCTGAAATTTGAGCGATCTTGGCGGCGGTTGCGCTGTAGTCGTATTCCAAACGGCGGTACGTAACCGTTTGATCTTCAAAAATAACGTAACAAGCGCGGTTGTCGTTGTCTCGAGGCTGACCGACAGACCCAACGTTAATCATATACTTGGAATTAGGATCAAGTTCGCGAACAGAGCCAAAATCTTCCGGACTGTGGAATCGATACGGATTTTCGGTAAAAATACCCGGTACGTGCGTGTGCCCCTGAAATGCAATCCATTGAATTAAAGAGAAAATCTTTTCCAGCTTCCGTTCATGATAGACGTCTTCGGGGAAAACGTATTCATTGAGCGGGTTTCTGGCAGAGCCGTGAACAAAGATCATTTTGTCTTCGAGATAGTTTCTGTTCAGATTGCCAAGGAAATCCCAGCGCGCGTCTCGGACGTCAACCGGGTCGCATGGTTTTTGAAGCTCTTCTCGAGTCCAAAAAATCGCCTGTTCAGCGCACGCGTTGAATCCGTCCGGATTATAAATCGCGCCGTGGTCGTGGTTGCCCATAATGCAGACAGAACAGGAGTTGCGAATAATATCCAAACATTCTCTCGGGTTGGGGCCGTATCCAACGACGTCGCCCAAGCAGATGACGCTGTCAACTTTTTGGGATTCGATATCCGCCATAACGGTGGTTAGGGCTTCTAAATTGCTATGAATATCGCTAATAATGGCTCTTTTCACGGGTATATCCTTTGAAACCAAAATAATCAGGAAAGCGCCCAAATCTTGAAACAGTCTGGATGTTTTAGTGTTGCGCCAATACAACTTCCAGTTCTGAATCTTTAACTAAAGCGGCTCTATTTACACTTTGCACTATATTATAATTATAACCAAAATAAAAACTTTGTCAGACCCCCCCTTGTTATTTTATATATTTTTTAAAAATATAATAAACGATTCCTCTGATTGTACCGTTTATGGGAAAATAGGAAATGTTGCGGAACTTTGCCGAAAAAAATTTCAAAAAGTGATTATAATGAACAGCATTGCCCTTGAAACGACAGAAAAATCCGCCTCGGTTGCGATTTTTGAAAACGAGAGTATAATATATTATGCTCAGTTACCGTTAGAAATCCGCTCCGCGCAGTCCCTTGCGCCGGGCGTCAAAGAGGCGTTGACGCAAACCGGATTGGCGCCCAGTCAGATACAACTTGTAGCCGTCGCGCAGGGTCCCGGCTCGTTTACCGGACTTCGCGTTGGCGTTGTTTCAGCCAAAACGTTCGCATGGGCGGTTAACGCCGATATTATTGGCGTAAATTCCATGGAAGTATGCGCGTTCGAGGCTCCGAAAGACGTCAGCAAGATTTCTGTCGCCTTTGACTGCCAGCGGGGACAAGTGATTTTTCAGGATTTTGACCGCATGCCTGATGGCGCGTTCAGCCCTGTTAGCGACGAAAAGACGCTTGCGTGGCGGGATTGGCTGGCTCAAACCGAACAGACGCGGTGGCTATCAGGTCCGTACGTGAGCCGAATCGACCCTGCCCTGTTAGAGAATCGGTTGGTAGTCGCTCAGGAATGCCGCGAACCAAACGCTAAAGGCGTTGGGGCGTTGGCGATTCGCTTGTATCAAGCTGGAAGAAAAGACGTGTTGTGGGACTTGGTTCCGCACTACAGCCGCCCTGCCGCCGCGGAAGAAAAAAGAATGGGGCAAAAAATCAATTAGGAATGCGAAATCAGGAGATTTCAAGTAGAAAAAGTATAAAATCCTGTCGCAAATCATAACTCGCAATTGTAACAAATGGACATAATCGCCTTTTATCGACGCTCGTTACGCTGGTTCGTCTATTGGATATTATTCCTCGGGACGGTTCTGGCGATAACCCTGTTTTGGCGTCGCATGGCAAACGGGTTCCCGGTAATGAGCTGGCAGCTTCCGTTGGTTATGTTGATTTTTGTGGGCGTATCGGCTCTGTTGCGCGGCGCGGTTTACATCGCGTTTAAGAACGAATCTAAAACGTGCCAAAGAATAGGGCTGTTTCTCGTTCCCGTTGAATTGCTTCTTCTAACCGGCGTCTGCCGAACGGAAGCGTTGCCGGAATTTTATTTAACTGTTATAATTGCGTTTCTTTTTCATTACGTCTTTTGGTTTTGGAGCTATGACGAATCCTGTTCAAACGCGTCTGTTTCGATTGAGAACAGGATTGACCAGCCAGACGAGTCTGACAAGGATTTAGAACTCTATATGACGTCTGAAGACGAGGAATCGGAAGAAGATGATTTTGAGGCTCTTTATCCGGCGGACGTTTATCAGCAATGGACTCGTCAAATCGGATCAGAGGGCGAAGATATTCAAACCGGCTGGTTTCGCGTTTCTTTTGCCGCTCAGCAGAGACGCGCCTGCGTCAATGCCGCGTTCTGCCCGCCGTTTGAAGCCGTCCCTGAAACGGAGCTTGAAATTATCGACGGGGCGGAATTAGCTGCAACTGTAAGCGCCTGCTATCCTCACGGCGCGAGGATTGAATTAAAATTGTCTGTCCCATCGCCATTAGAACAAACCGCTCTAATAAGATTTACGGCAAAGTGCGAGAAGGTTAATGAGCGCATTGGAGAATGACAGAGTTTTCGTTATTCTTGTTTGACTTTCTCAAAGATTTCGTCTGCGGTTAAGCTACCGATAGGAAACCGTTCCATAGAGGTTGACGAGATAGCATATTCTCCTTTGACCAAGTCAACGAACATGGTAAACTGTCCCTCGTCTCCCATGTAATATTCTGGATCTTTGGAACGAAACAACTCCAGCAGTTCAAGCTGTTCCAAAGCAAGGTTGTCAAAAATGACGCTTTCAAGGTTCAACTCCTGAATTATATAATCGTATTCGTCCTGAAAAAAGAACTTCACATCTTCAATGTTTTTCTGAATGACTTTATCTCTATGCTGTTTATATTCCAAACCTCTTCTAATTGGTTTGAACCCCAGCAGGAGAACCTGGGGAGAATAAAACCGCTGAGCCAGTCTCTGGATATAGTCGAGAGTATGTATCCCAAGGATTAAGTGACATATCGCCGTCGGCAGTTCAGCAAGAGCATTCTTGAGAACTTCTTCATCCTCTGGAGAAAGCCGCTCATTGGGCGCCGGCATGGACACGCCAACGCCATAGATTAACTTTTCCTGTGTAAGCTTTTGAATTCTCTCCCGTTGCTGAATCAAATCCCGCCAGTTTACTGTTATTGACGGGATGAATTGACGCTCCTTGCAGAATGCAAGAAAAGAGTCGAATTCCGGATGCAAAAGTGGGTTGCCGCCGCCAATAGCAAGCTCCGTATAGGGATGAATGGAATCCAAAAACGACTTGTATCGGGCAAAGTCCGCATGCTCTCCCGTTGGCGAAGACGCCTCGTGACAATACGGGCAGTTATGCAAACATTGATTCGTAATTTTAATATCGGCGGACTCAAAACGAGTCGGAACAAAGGGTTCCCCGTTATTGACTCGAATCTTGGTTCCGTCGTCAAGAATCAGGACGCGATAATTTCCGTTTGTGTATTTTGCTAATACCGCCATATTAAATCGTTTACTGTTTCAAAAGCTGAAGCTATTCTTCAACATAAAACCAACCGTCTCCTTTGAGAGACTTAAAAACTTTATAATAGGCTGCATTCTCTTTGTGACACGCCCATAAAAGTCCATCGTCTCCAGTCCAAATTTCAATTTTGGGATTAAAAATAACCTCTTCTGCTGAAAAGCCGCCGCGATTTTGAAGCATTCCAGCAAGCGTTTTAGAATCAAAATCGATTGACTGAGCATCTATCGCTCCATGTATTATTCTGGTTGGATAAAGGATGCGTGAAAAACGTCGAACAATAATTTCATTCAAAATACGGTAGCCATCCGTTTTCAAGAAATCATGTATAGTAGCGTCTTCATCTTCAATGAGTCCCAATTCTCGTGTCTTAACATACGTTAAAAGATAAGACATCTTTTCATATTCAGAATTGAGAACTTCAAAATAACTTCTATATTGTTGCAACTTAACAGGAATAAAAGGCGTGTCGTTAGGGGAAAGGTGGTTGATTTTGCTAATTTTGCCCGTCTTGCGAAGTACAAAACAATGCGCAGAGCTGCTGTTTGTTTCAAAAACTCCGTTTCGAATGCAATAATTTAAGTTTTTAACAATGTACATCGTTTTTTGCTCTATTGGCCTTATTCTTCCTCAAAATAATGAAATCCTTTTCTCTGAAACCCTTTTGCATCTCTAATATATTTCCATTTGTTATTTAACCGTTCCTTTGAAACATTAAAGATTTCATCGGGGTCCCAATCTCCCACCCAAATCTCAATTCTGGGATTAAAAATTACCTCTTCCACATCATATCCGCCAAAATAACAAAGCGCTTCTTCAAGCGAGTCCCCTATAGTTGCGTTAGGTTCAATATACGAGTTACCTGTATTTACAGGAAGAATGTATCTGTCAAACCGTTTTTGGATAACCTCATTGAGTAATTGATAGCCCTCCGTAGCTGCAAAAGTTGCCAATGATACTGGTGGGAGACTATCATCATCGTCGCAATCAAATAGCCCGTCTCCGGCGTGTTTAAACAAAATCTCCACGGATTTGACATACGTTAATAAATACGATAGTTTGTCATATTCCGTTCGTAAAATATCAAATTTGTGTTCATATATATCCAATGCAATTGGTATATATGGTAGATCGCCAGCTTTAAGATGAGTCTGAACTGGACTTTTCTTTTTACGCAGAACAAAGTTGTGTATAGAGCTGCTGTTTGTCTCAAAAACGCCGTTTCGAATGCAATAGTTTAAGTTTTTGACAATGTACATCGTTTTATCTCCTGTTTTATGCTGACAACTCTAAAAATGAATGTAACAGATTTTAATAAAGTTGCAAGCGCTGGGGAACATTGCACAGGGCGCTCAGAGTACAACAGAGAGATTTCGGTAAAAGAAAAAGCGAGAGTTCTGCTTCTCGCTTCCCTCTCGCAATCTGAAAATATTACATGTTAATAGCGCTTTATATTCGCGCTCCGCCTTGCCGCTTCAACTATTTCAGAGCGTCTGCCAGAGCGTCAATTTCCTCTTTGGTGCGTTTTTCTGTAACGGCAACCATAAAGCAGTCTGCCAGTTCCGGGAACCATCGCCCTAAATCGACGCCGGCGAAAATGCCCTTGTCCAGCGCGGCGGAAAGACGTTTCTGAACGTCGCCGTCTTTGACGCGAACGACAAACTCCTGGAAGAACGGCTGGGTCGGGAATCGCAGTTCCAAACCGTCGACAGCAGCGAGTTTCTTTGCCGCGTAGTCTGCCTTGGAGGCGATTTGAGTACTGAGTTCTTTTAACCCTTCCGGTCCGAGCAGGGACAGATAAACCGTCGTGCGGAGCGTCATGAGCGCCTGGTTGGAACAGATGTTGGACGTTGCCTTTTCGCGGCGGATGTGCTGTTCTCGCGTCTGGAGCGTTAAGACCCAGCAGCGGTTTCCGTTGCGATCCGTCGTTTGACCAACCAGTCGACCCGGCATGCGGCGCAGATATTTTTCTCTAACGGCAAGAATTCCCAGATGGGGTCCGCCGTAGGACATCGGATTGCCCAGCGGCTGACCGTCGCACGTTACAACGTCCGCGCCCATGTCGCCGGGACGTTTGAGCAGACCCAAAGACGTCGGTTCGGTCGCAACGACCAGCGCCGCGCCCGCAGCGTGAGCCAGTTCCGCAATGGCGGGGACGTCTTCCAGAATCCCGAAGAAGTTGGGGCTGGCAACCAGAACGGCGGCGACGCCGGAGACGACTTTGCTTTTCAGTTCGCCCATGTCAATGGCGCCGTCTTTGGAACCGACAACGTCCAGCGTCAAATCCAATCCAGACGTGTACGTCTTGAGAATTTCCATGTACTCCGGGTGAATCGTACCCGCCACGACGAGCGTTTTCGCCTTGGGGTTTCCTGCCGCAGTGAGCAGAGCCGCTTCGGTAAAAGCCGTTCCGCCATCGTACATGCCTGCGTTGGAAACGTCCATGCCGGTCAGGTCGCAGACCATCGTTTGATATTCAAAAATGGCTTGCAGGTTGCCCTGAGCGACTTCCGCCTGATAGGGCGTATAAGACGTGAGGAACTCGCTTCTGCTGGCGACGAAATCGACAACGGCGGGAATAAAGTGATCGTAACAGCCCGCCCCGAGGAAACAGGTCGCCTTTGACGCCCCGATATTTTTCGCAGCCAGGCGGTGAATATCGGCGTCTGCTTCCATTTCCGTCATGCCTTCCGGCAGGTTGAGCGGTCGATGAAGTTTGTCCGCGTCCGGAATATGAGCAAAGAGTTCTTCTACGCTCGAAACGCCAATCGCTTCGAGCATTTTCTGTTCGTCTGAATGGGTGTATGGAATGTACATATTAAGTTGCGAGTTGCGAGAGGATATTTAAACACGAAATACACGAAATAAGCGAAATAGACGAAAGATTTTTAAAATTTATTTTTTAAAATATTCGTGTTTTTTCGTCATTTTCGTGTTTTTCGTGTTTAAAAAAACTACTGCCTACTGCCTATTGCCTACTCCTTGACTCTTTCGATGTATTCGCCGGTTCGGGTGTCAACTTTAATCTTTTCGCCCTGTTCGACAAAGTTCGGGACGATGATGTCAGCGCCGGTTTCGAGCTTGGCGGTTTTGGTAACGTTGGTAGCGGTGTTTCCGCGAACGGCGGGTTCCGCAAAGGCGATTTCCAGAATGACGTGGTTGGGCGGCGTGATTCCCAACGGGTTGTTGTTGTGGAGCATCATCGTGCAAATCATGCCTTCTTTGAGATATTTCCAGGCGTCGTCAATGAGATCCTTGGTCAGTTCGTATTGATCGTAGGTTTCGTTGTTCATGAAGACGTAGGTGTCGCCCTGAGCGTAGAGGAACTGGGCGTCAATTTCTTCGATATCGGTTCCTTCGATGGAATCGCCGCTTTTCCAGGTGCGGTCAAGAATCGTGCCGCGGATGAGGTTGCGGAGCTTGCACTTGTACAGAGCCTGTCCTTTGCCCGGCTTGACGAAGTTGCATTCGGTCATAATGTAAGGATCGCCATCAATCTGAACCTTCAATCCTTTACGGAAATCGCTGGTATTGTACGTTGTCACGGTAAGTAACCCTTTTCTTAAAAAAAATATTGATTATAATATGCGTGAATCATGTACCAATTCCCGCATCCTGACGAAATACTGAATTCGGCGGCAGACCTTCTGGCTTTCGCGCGAATCTCAGCCGACCAGTTGTGTCAGCCGGATCAGAGCTTGCAAGACGTTTTAGCCGCGTTGCGCGCTGCGGAAGAAATTCAACCGGTGCGAGTTACCCGCCATTTCGCAAGGCGAATTGAGCCGGGAAACCCGCGCGATCCGCTTCTGCTGCAGACGCTTCCTTCCGTCAATGAACTTTCCAGTCCTTCTGATTATACCAGAAATCCGCTAAAAGAACAGTATAGGGGGCAAAATTTACTGGCAAAATATTCCGGAAGAGTATTATTAATTGCTTCCAACGCCTGCGGAGGCTCCTGCCGATTCTGTTTTCGACGCTTTTCTCTGAAAAATAGAGAAGAAAACGAAACTGGGGAAACCGCTCAAAACGGCGGTTTGAGCAGTCAAGCGGCGGGAAGTCAAATTCCGCATTTACTGTCAGCCATTGATTTTATAAAAAAATCGCCAGACGTCAAGGAGGTTATCCTCTCCGGCGGCGACCCCCTGCGGCTGGATAACGGTCAGCTTCGCGAGCTTTTTAACCGTCTGACGGAAATTGAGCATATAAAACGAATCCGCGTTCATTCCAGAATGACGATTTATTATCCGCCTCGCATTGACGACGAACTTTTGCAGATTTTTTCGGAAGTCGCAGATAAAAAGAAGGGACTGATTTTCGTCTCGCACGTCAACCACGCCAACGAAATCGACGAGGAAGTCGTTGAGTCGTTTGACCGCTTGAGAAAAACCGGCGCGGTCATGCTTCAGCAGGGAACCCTACTCAAAGGAGTGAACGATTCCGCCGACGTCCTTTGCGCGCTGTACGAAAAGCTCATCGACTGCGGCGTCGTTCCGTACTACCTGCACGTTTTAGACCGCGTTGCCGGCGCAGCGCATTTCCTCGTTGACGATAAAACCGCGCTGGAACTTATCGCGGAGATTCGCAATCGCCTTCCCGGCTACGCCGTTCCCCGTCTGGCGCGAGAAGTCCCCGGCGAAGGAGCAAAGAGAATTTTAGGATAAAGGTTTTCACAAAAAACATATACTATGACAAAAATCATAAAAAAAATAATCGGTTTTATTCTTGCTATTCCATTATGGTTGCTTCTTATTGCAGCTGTACCAATAGTTTGGATTATAGTGCCGTTCTTTTTCGAATCTATAATCATGTGTATTTTTGCGATTGGACCTGCTATTATTGATTTGCTTTTGCTAAAATATGTTACGTATGTACCGCATGACCTTTTCGCTCGATATTTTGGGATAGCTCTGGGAGCGATAATTGGACTATCCACCCATATAATAGCGCTTTTGTGCGCATTGATAACAAACTATTATTTTTCACGTACAAAAGAACTCTGCGCCAATGCAGACACAGCAGATTTCTCAAACGGATATTCTGAAGACGATGATGAAGACGATGACGAAGACGAGGGTTGGGAAGATGAAGATGACGAGGACTATGAAGACGATTCTGCTGCGGAACCAGAGAAAGTCGAAGAGATTCACTCTATAGAAACAGAAGAAAACGCCAACGTTTACTCCGAAAACGTTCAAAGTTCTCAAATCGAACAAGAAGAGGAATCTTTTGAACCAAAAGAGGAATCTTTGTCCTTTAATAACCGGCTGAGAAAATATATACTTATTCCCTTGTACTGGACATTTCTGGCAACATTGTCATGCGCGGTATGCGGTTATTTTACAGGGTTTATTATCGATTCAAGGTACGCATCTCACTTCTTTACAAATAACAACAGTCTGCTATGCAACGCTCCTTTCAATTTTATGTTGATTTTTGTAAGCTCTAACAATATGACTGCAATCAGCGAAGAATTTCAATTTGCCATTTTTCTTGACGCTGCATTTATAATCGAATTTCTTGCCTTGTATCGATTTTACATAATGAGTAATTCCAAAAGATTTTCTGGATGGCGTGTATATATGATATTTGTCTATTTTCTGCTCCCGATAATCTTAACCAGTCTGGCAACATGGTATTACTGCCAGCCGTCAATTCCCTATAAGGAAAGAGAACTAACGCCCGGCGTTTATCTTTATACAAACGACACAGCCTATAACGTAACAGGCGTCAATATTTACTCATCGCGCTGCGGCGGGTTTGCTCATTCCGGATTTTTCCTGATAACTAAAGATCCCAAAGCGGAAAACGCTCAGCGCCGCAAGGACGGTCTGAAAGATCTAAAGTTTATTAAACTCCAACGAGGCTATTACGTCAATATGATAAGTATGGCGGTTCCTGACGTGGACGGATTTACCAACTATCAAAGCCGCTGCTATCCGCAGGAAAACGCTTACGATTTCGATACGGAAGCGCTGAAAAACTATCTTGCCGGACATTCTCCCAACGACTTGCCCGCCCCGGCAGTGCGGCTGATTCACGTTCCTGTAACAGACGTTCACAAAGCGTGGAACCGCATTGACGAATTCAAACAAACGTTTAACAAACGTTTTCCCGACGGTATGATTTACAGCCCTGTTCCCTATACCGACGAACATGTTAAAACAATCAATTGCAATACGTATTCCGCCGCGGTTATAGATACTCTCGACAAAGAGAAACTGATTGACAAATCCAATCAGAAGAACATCTGCCAGTTTGAAAAACTGATCAATCGTTTTGGGAATTTCGGCAGACAAAAGCTCTCCGACGGTCAACGTCTTAACGAGTTCCTTGCCCAAGACGACGCCCCGGATCAAATCAAACGTCAATGGGAATTCGTCAAAACAACGCCGTTGAGCGAACAGAACTTTTGGGCGAACGTCCTCCGTCCCGATGGAAGTTACGGCAAGAGATTATCCAAGCTGGTCAATAAGCCAAAAGATTGAAAATCACAGTAAAGCGCAGCGTTACGCTTTACTGTATCGCTTAAACAGAATCAAACGCTGACGATTTGTTAAAATTCATCATCGACGTCGTCCGGGTCAATGCCCAGTTCTCGCAGACGTTTGGCGGCAAGGAAATGGCGATGCCCTTTCTTATACCATTCAATCGCCTTGTTCATGTCTTTTTCGACGCCCATGCCGTGTTCGTACATGTACCCCACGCGGAACGGTCCGTACGGCTGTTTAACGGTTTTATAGACTTCAAACGCCCATTTCCAGTCCTTTTCCACTCCGCCGGTTCCTTTGCGAAGAATGTCCGCCAGATTGCAGCGAGCGTAATCGTCGTCATCCTGAACTGCTTTTTCATACCAGTAAATCGCTTTATGACAATCCAGGTCAACGCCAATTCCCTTTTCGTACAGAATGCCCAAGTCGCATTCCAGATATTTCTGGTTAAGATAATCGGACGTCCCGGATTCAATCGCCTTGCCGAAGTTCAGCAATAGCTCAACGTCTTCTTTTGAATACCCAAAATCCTGATGAGAACCGTCGTGATAATCGTATCCGAAGGAAGAACCCACAAGCTCGGAGGGACGATCAAACATTGGACCAGGGGCAAAATCTGAAAAAATACCTTGCGACCTTTTTATAAACGAACCGTCCCATTGAAGTTCTTTTGCCTTGTTGAAAAACGTTTTCCATGAGTTATCTGTGAATGGAACGAAATTGTATTGTACTTCGTCAATTCGAGTCCATGCTTTAGGAACGATTTTTTCTAAATCAGCATAATACATATCGACATGTTCTTTTGATCGCATATCTTCCAGCGTCAAGATCTCTCCAAAAGCCAGATAGTCAATATCGTTGTCGTCCGGATAGCGGAAATAGGAAACGCTCATTCGTTGATCCGGGTTCTCTTTGTTGCAAAGTTCGATAAGGTTGTTGTTGTGAACAATTTTATACGTCCGATCATGGATCGTTTCCGCCATCGCGGCAGTCAGAAGGCGGTGAAAGCGTTCATTGTCAGACGTAACGGCAACGCCTGCCCGACGAAGAAAATCAAGACCTACGTATATATCGCAAACTTCGCATGGAAATTCTATAAATGAAGTGGGCGTCTCAAAAGCCGATTTTATTAAATCAACGTCTTGGTCGCGTCCCAACTCAAAATTCTGCTGAGTGAAAAAATCGCTGCTGCCTTCAACCTCTTTGCCCAAAACGTCGTAGCCATCAACTTCCGTCATTTCACAAAGTAGTTGGACTATATCTCTGACTAAGTAAAAGTCATATTCAGAAGAAAGAGGAAGAAGACTAACTTCATATCCATCGTCATTTTTCAAGATTCGAATTGGTCGCGAAGAATGATTTTTGTATACGAAAGACAGCTCTGGAAACTCCTCTTTAAAGACGCTAATTGGATATCCTTGTCCAATATAGTACAGAATAGCCTTCGGATTTAATTCTTCTTTCGTTCTGATAATAAATCTGTGGTTCATAATTGTAAATAATATGGAGGAAAATGCGGAAAACTGATGGTTCTTCCCGGCAAGTTCGCGCCTGTTAGTTGCGAATCTTTTAATTCGGAATTACTCATGCGATTTGCAAATCTGCCTTGGCGCTATTTGTTTGATTCTGTATTAGAATCGTCGTTCTGGAAAATTTCCGATTCTAATTCTTGCATCTGATCAAGCGACAAACTCTTTTCAAGCTTTTTTAAAGGTTTGCCTTTAAGATGCGACAGCATAACGTTCCCTGCTTCTACCAACCATTTCAATTGACTCTCCTGTAATTGTTCAAGAGCAATGTAAATACGGTCGTCATTTGTAACAACCGTAATAATAGAAATCCCTTTGGAGCATAGTTTGTTTATCGATTCCTCAAATTGGATTTCCAAAACGTTGGAATATGGTATGACTTGCTCTTGATAATAACCAGCAACATCTCCTTCCTTGTTTTTGAACGGTGTAAGGTTTAGAGGAATCTCCGTGGGTAATGTTATGTCGCATGACAAATTGCTGTAATAATGAAGTCCTTTCTTATTTAACTTGATATAGACATCGTATCTCGTTTGTGGACCGAGAACAACTGCAAACGCTATTAACAGATAGATTCCAAACATGCCGGCTGTTTCAAAACAATCGCCTTTAGATATTATCTGAAATGTAAACCAGACCATAAAGATCGCTAAACCAATCAGAACAATTTTTGCAAATATCGTAAGTGGTCGGGAATGTGCAAAAAACATCTCTTCTTCGTTAATTGAGCATTTCGGCGGAATTGGGGAGCTTATATAATCTTCAAAGTTCATGGGGTTTATCCTATCGGCATTATAAGGGTGTAACAATTTAATGAATACTTTTTCTACTTGAAATTTCCCGAAAAATGAGCTATTAGCTCCTAGCCGTTAGCTTGGTTATTCCTGTTTCTTGCGATAAAGCGCGAACCTGGTTTATCAAGCTAATAGCTAGAAGCTAACAGCTAGAGGCTTAACTTCGGAAAACTCCAACCGTATCAGTATAACAACTTTATTATACCACATTTCAAAAAAATTTGTGTGGATTTAAAATAAAATTCCCTGTTCACCGACCGAAAGTGAACAGGGAACTGTGTCTTGACGGAGCGTGGACGAACGTTATCCACGCAGTCGTCTGTTTATGAACGACGTCTTAGAAGTCAACTCTGAGCGTTGCGTTGAGAGCGCGAACGGTCTTGTACTGGTTGAAGTAGGCGTTCATGTTAAAGTTGATAGCCATTCTTTGAGTGAGGCGATAGTCAGCGGAGAACATGATGTTTGCCCAGTCTCTGCTGCATCCGTTGCTTCTCATTTCAAAGTCGCCCATCGGGCTGTCAGCCATTGACGTACTTCCCATGACGCGGGTGTAGTAAATCGCCTGCGGATCGAGGAACTCGTGAGCGTAAGCGGCTCCCAGGGACAGTCTCAAAATTTGCCAGTTGTTGCAACCGACGATGAAGTCTCGGCTGACGCGAACTCCCAGCTGACCGCGGAGGGAGTGGTAACCCATATCGTAGGCGTACAGGTTCATGCTCGATGGCATCTCTACGCCGCCCATATTTGAAGTTCCGGTTTCGGTAAAGCTGTCAATTCCAGCAAAGGAGTACTGAACCGATGCGTACGGGTTGATAACAAATCCGTGCTGTTCAACATACATCCAGCCGCGTTCGATGTACGCTGAGGCGGAAAGCCCCTTCGTATCGGCGTAGAAGTTGTTGTCAAAGCTTTGGGTGTTGTAGTATCGTTCGCCATCAAGGGTGTTGTAGGTGAAGTTGCCGTTCATGAGAACGTATCCGCCCAGGACGTGAGCGTCCCATTTGGCGTAGGCGCCCCACATGAAGTCGTTAGACTTAACTCTGGAGTAGGTGTTTCCTTTAGCTTGGTTGGTGTGCCAGATATCCGAAGCGGAGTATCCGAAGTACAAACCAAAGACTCTGCAGCAAACGTTTTTCCATTCAACTCCAACAGCCATGCCCGTTGATTCTTCGTGGTACTGGGTGTATCCTCTCCAGTAGAATCCATCGCCATAGTTGCCCAGGAAGGAACCCCAGACGGAGCGGCGCGGTTCGCACATACGCGGATATCTTCCGATGCCTTTTCCGCCGAAAGCGCACTGACGTCGGGCGCAAGTTGGGTCGCAAGTTGGTTGGCAAGTCGGTTCGCAGCAGGGGTTGCATTCGTCGTAGCATTCGGCGCACGGATCTGGACAGCAGAACTGCTGTAATCCCATGTCGTCAGTAACCAGGCGGTTGGTAAGCATATTGTTGAAGTTAATCAATCTCTGAACCTGAGCGTTCATCCAGTTTCCGTAGATTCCGCCAGCGAGGTCGTCAAATTTTTCCTGAGCTTCGACTTTGTCGTCGCTGTTCCAAATGTCGTCCAAGGCTTCGCGGTAATCGTCTGGCTGAGGATGGCAAAGTTCGTACAGGTAGCGGTCCATGTTGTTGCCGAGGTTTCCATCTGCAACAATCGAGTGCGGATCGTGAACGGTAACGTGCAGACGGGCTTTGTCATTCAAAGGATATTGCTCTCTCGGATTCGGAGTTCCATCGTCGTTTGCAAGTCTCTCGACTCCAACTTCGTAGAACAGGTGCTTTCCTCCAGCGTCGTCGATATTCAAGTTTGTTCCGTCAGTGTCATGGAACGCTTCGATGGAGTAGAATTCTTTATCCTTGCCCTCTTCGCCGATCATCTGGCACCAGGTGTAATCGTATGCTGTGGTAAGGTACAGCTTGGTGTTGCCCGTGATATTGATTTCCTGGAAGGAAATGCGACCAACGTTAAGGCGTTCGACCCATTCTCCCTTTTCATTGAGGCACTGCGTGCCGTTTGGATCAATTGTCAGGTACAGGCTGCCCCAATCCGCGTTGAACGTGGATGTGTTGCCGATCAACTGAACCTGAGAGCTTCGGTTGGTTGTGTAGCCAACGTTCTGCGGGGTAACGGTAACGCTGATGTCGTCCGGGCTAATGTAGGAATCCGGCGCATTGTAAAGCTGAGTCGTATTGTAAAGACCCAAGCGGAATTCAGCGTTTTTACCGATGTTGAACGTTCCGGAACCGGCGTCGTTTTTGAGGAGTTTGTGATTGTAAGTCGAAGTTTCATCAACTTTACCGGTTTCATAATCGAAGATTTCAGTGTCATCCGAATCTGCGAACGTGTTGAAACGAGTGTAATCAACAGTGAACTTGTGGTCTCTGGGCGATTCAGCGCCGTCGTCTCCGTAGGTGAAGTCCTTATACAAAGAGCTTGTATACGGATTTACAATGTCAACGGAACCGTCGAGCTGTTTGTAATCAGCGCCGCCAACAAAACCTGTGGTATTGAGAACAACTTTGCTGCGACCGGAAAGATTCACGTTGATTGTCGGCGCGACGTGATCGTAATCGCTGGTCGACATTTCAAATGCGTCGTGTCCGGGAGCGTTGTAGTAGTTGTTCCAGTAGTTTACGTCTTCATCGGTAAGAGATTTGCCGCCGAAGTAAACGTACGGGATATCCTGACCGTTGTAGTTCGTATTGATATCGGAGAACGGAACGTCGTCAAGGATGTCGCCTTTGCCCATATTGGCAGAACGAACGGTTCCGTCAAAATTGGTTCGACCGCCGGTGAATTCCAGCGTTGACGTGCCGTTTGGCGCGCCGAATGTTGAACGACCATTGAAATGGTTGTTACCGCCGGTAACGAGGACGTTGCTTTTTCCGCCCCAGGTTACGTCGAAGTCGTCTTTACTGCGGATGATGTCGCCGTAAGGTGTGAAATCGTAGTTTCCAACGGAGTGGACTTCAGTGTCAAACGTATTCGTACCGCCGTTGATGGTAACGTTAGCCGTTCCGCCTTCAGCCAGACCGTCTAAACCTCCAATTGAGGAGAAGTAGACGCCGTAGTAGTTCTTCTGGTTTGCCAGTCCCTGAGAATCGATATAGGTCGCATTCTTTCCAGAGAAGTAGTTGGTTCCATTGTTGAAGGTAACGTTGCTGTCGCCGACCTTAACGCGACCTTCTCCGGATGGGACGCTGGCGCCGCCGCCGAAGACTGCGCGCTGATTGAACGTTGTCGTTCCGCCGTTAAAGGTAACGTCAGCTTTGCCGCCGTCCTTTACGCCGTCAGCATTCCAGCCGCCGCCGCCAAAGTAGGTGTTTTGGTTTTCGAAGGTGGTTGTACTGCCTTCTTCAAAGACGACTTTCGTGTTTCCTGAATCGCCTACAAGATTGGCTCCGTCTTGACCGCCGAACTGGACGCCGCCCCAGAAATGGGAGTTGCTGCCCGTTGCGAAGGTAACTTCAGCGTACGCGCCGGTGTTGCCATCGTATCGACCTTCCGAGTTGCCATCGTTCATGCTGCCAAACAGAACGTCGACTTCTTTTGCCTTGATGGGGAGGAAATCGTAATCCGGTCCCATCGTGTTGCCCCAGTCGCCAACGTTAAGGCCGGAACCAAACTGGTTCGTTCCTTTAAATGTCAGTTTGACGTTGCGAGGAGCTGAGCCTGTCGAATCCGTTGGAGCCGCCATGACCAGCTTGGCGTTGCGAGCAATCACATTGTCGTGATCGTAGTAGAACGTTCCGTCGTACGTAACGTCCTTGTACTGCGTTTGCGTCGCATTGTTGGTTACTTTCCAATCCTGAACGGTGGCGTTCATGCTGCCATCGGGATTGCGGAATGTTGCAGTGTACGCATTGCCGGGATTAACTCCGTAATCGGAAATGTTTTTCGTTCCCGTAATTGTTCCACCGTAACTGACTTCCTGATAGTTCTGGTCAGCGTAAGCCATAGAGAAACTGCCAAGTCCGATTGCGACTACAGCAGCTATGTAAGCAGCCAACCTCTTCCTGAAAAATTGTTTTACGTCCATGTCTCGGTCCCTTATGTGACTGTAAAAAATGAAATATACCCATTAAAACTATGAAAGAACTTTCTAAATCAGTTTTTCGGGACGACAAATAATCCTCTATTTGTCAAAAACTGTAGTTAATCATAGGCGGTATACAAGGACTCTTTCCCTGTATTCCAATTTTCTCTATCGGCAGTTACAGAGGCTGGAATTTATAAAAAAAGAAAAAAAATCAGAATTATCGATAATTTCGAACAGCATTAACGAGAGATATAGCATTTTCGACAGGGGTATCTTTTATAATCCCATGCCCTAAATTGACAATTAGACCTTGACGATTTTTAACGCTGTCGAGCATTTTGACAACGTGAGCTGTAATATTGTCAGGGTTAGTTAGCAAAAGAGCCGGATCAAGGTTGCCCTGAATGGATCGGCGGCGGTTGTTGGAGTTGGCGTCAACCAAGTTCCACGCGTCAGCCAATTCAAGACGCCAATCGACCCCGATGACAGTTCCTCCAGCTTGGGTCATAAGCGGTATCAGAGCGGGATTGCCGGTTCCAAAATGAATAGCTGGGGCTGTGCGTTCAACTTCTGTGAGAATACTGGAAACGTGCTTAAATACGTATTGTTTATAATCTTCGGGCGAAAGACAGCCGACCCAGGAGTCAAACAGTTGAACGACCTGCGCTCCAGCAACAATCTGCCCCTGAAGATATTTAGCGATAGCTCTGGAAAGAAGAGCCATCAAATCGTCAAAAGCCGATGGGTGCATGTACATAAACCGTTTGGTTTTAGCAAACGACCGGCTGGCGCCCCCTTCTAAAACGTAGCTTGCCAGCGTAAACGGCGCGCCGGCAAAACCAATCAGCGGCATATCGGCTGGCAATAGACGGCGAGTTTCAAGAACCGTCTCCATCACAAATTGCAATTCGTCCAGACGATCCAGTTCCACAACCCGAGCCAAATCTTCTGGTTCATTGACAGGATTATGGATAATCGGACCGTGTCCCGGTCCAAATTCGAGGGAAAACCCAAGAGGAACGAGAATCGGCAACAAGTCCGAAAAAATAATCGCGGCATCGACGCCTAAAACGTTGACGGCGGTTGCCATAACGTCAGCGCACAGTTTCGGGTTGTGGCACAAATCCAAAAAAGACGTCTGTTCCCGAACGGCGCGATATTGAGCCATATAGCGCCCCGCCTGACGCATCATCCAAACAGGGGGACGGTCTACAGGTTCGCCGCGAACGGCTTTCATAAATCGGCTGTTGTACAGTTCAGGGGATGTCTCCATGGCAGTTATTCCTACAATATATTATAATACTATTATAATTAAAAATCAGAACTTGAAAACCCCGGCGTTCTCAAAATGATGCGCGTTCCCTTTTAAATAAATATTCCTCTTGACGAAATTTGTAATTACTGATAAACTAAGACTTATAATATTCTCTAATTTCGAACTTGGTTCGGATTATACATATATATTAACCTAAGGATTAGCAATGCCTGCGGAAAGGATGCCGCATCGTTCACAGCCGAAAAAGCCTGCCAGACACTACAGCTGGTTCAGCGTGTTTTTACAACCGTTGACCCGGTTTGTAATTCGACATCCGTTCATTGTTCTGATTTTGGCTTTGATTTTAGCGGGAACCGGCGTTTGGGGAACGATTAATCGCTTGGAATTTAAGACAAGCCGACTTGATCTGATTAACCCTCAAAGCGAATTTAACAAACGATGGCTTAAATATATAGAATCCTTTGGTTCTGAAGACGACATCGTCGTTATTGTCGAGGGCAAAGACAGCGCTTCTATCGAACAGGCGACAAACAGTCTTGGGGCAGCTCTTGACGAGCGGTCCGATCTCTTTTTTGACGTCTTTTATAAAGCGGATAACACAAAAATCAAGAAAAAAGGGCTGCATTACTGCTCTTCCGCAGAACTGCAAAATGTGATTTTTTTCCTGCAAGAGTCTGCTGCAATGGGTCAGGGAGAGCGTCAAGACGTTCTCAATCGACTCTGGACAAGCTGGCAGATGTGCGTAACGCCGGCGGAATCGACTAATCCTTCAATGAAAGCGAAAGCGCAGGAAGGGTTTAACCGTCTGAGTAAATCGCTGCAATCGGCTCTTGGTCCGCAATTCGTTTATGAATCGCCGCTGTACGGTTTAGGGGACGCCAATTATTCCGTCTCCGGGCGAATCGGTCAAGGTCCGGACGACCTTCACCCGGATGTCGAATACCTTTGGGCGAAGCAAAACGCGATGGCGTTAATTCTGCTGAAATTCAAGCAAAAAGACGGAGCGGCGTTTGCGCAAAATACCGAGTCCATTTCCGTATTGCGGGAAATAATCAAAACGAAACAGGAAGAATTTCCCAACGTCAAGCTGGGGCTGACCGGATTGCCAATTATGGAAAATGACGAAATGAGTTCGTCAGAAAAGGCAATGAACTGGGCAACGATATTGTCGTTGATAGGCGTAGCGGGATTGTTTATTTTTGCATTTCGCGGGTTGCGTTACAGTATTTTGTTAATGACAACGCTTTTAATCGGAATCGCGTGGACGATGGATTACGTCGTTTTTGGCGTAGGGCATCTTAACATTCTCAGCATAGCCTTTAGCGCGATTCTGGTTGGTTTGGGCGTTGACTTTGGAATTCATTACCTGGCTCGTTATTCCACCAGTCGATTTAAGGGAGCAAACATCCCCGGCGCGATCCTCAAGACGTCAAAAGAAGTTGGATCCGGGATTTTCGTTGGGGCGCTGACGACGTCAATCGCTTTTGCCGCTGCCGGAGGACAGGAATTTATCGGCGTAGCGGAACTGGGCAAAATTGCCGGCGTGGGGATTCTCCTTTGCGCTTTAGCCGCATTGCTGGTTCTGCCGGCTCAAACCCTTCTGACAGATAAAGTCTTGCATAACGTTGTTGTTGAAGAAGAGACGTTCAGAATCAAGATGTCGTCGATTACCGACATCTTTTCCAAAAACTTTTGGTCAACGATAATCGTTTTTGCAGGCGCGATGGCGTTGTGTTTTATGTTCATTCCGGAACTGAAATACGATCATAATTTGATGAACCTCCAGGCAAAGGGCGTTGAGAGCGTAGAATGGGAAAAACGCCTCATGGCGGAAAGCGACCAAAACGTCTGGTTTGCGCTTTCGATGACAAAAGACAAGCAGGAAGTAAAACGGCTCAAAGAGGCGTTTTTGCAGCAGCCAAACATCACTCGGGTTGAAGAAATTGTATCTCGTTTACCCGATTCAACGCCGGAAAAGACGCAGCTTATTCAGCAGATACATCAATATTCAGGCATGGCGTTACAGCGGTTGTCAAATATGAACAATCGGATGGCGGCAACGCCCAACAGCAGCGATTTAAGCGCGTTTCTGACCGCTATCGAGTACAGCCCGGAAATCAGCGCTCAAACCAGAGATATGTACAATGCGTTCAATTTCAGAATCCGGGAACTGCGCCGACGATTTAACAATTTGTCGTCAGAAGAAGTAAATTCGCGATTAAAGCAGTTTGAAATGGCGATGTCTCAAGATTACTGCGCTCGCTTGCAGCAGATATATCTTTGTTCAGATCCTGAACCGCCGGTTATGGCTGATTTGCCAAAACCGTGGGTAGACCGCCTTTATTCGAAAGACGGCTATTATGCGTTGCAAATTTATGGTTCCGGAGACATCTGGGACATGGATAATCTAACTGAATTTGTCAAGCAGGTAAGAGCCGTTGACCCGGAAGCGACGGGCAACCCGCTCCAGACGTATGAATGTTCTCTCCAGATGCAGCGGTCTTATATTTCTGCCGCCTGGTACGCTCTGGCTGGAATTATGACTGTTTTATTTATAGATCTCAAGAGTTTGCGATACACTCTCCTGGCGATGACGCCTTTAATAACAGGGATTCTGTTCCTGTTTGGGTTGATGGGATTTATGCAAATTCCTCTCAATTCGGCAAATATGATTATTTTACCGCTGATTTTAGGAATCGGCATTGACGACGGCGTGCATATAGTTCACGATTATCGGCGGCGAGACAAAACGAAACCGTTCCGAATCAGCCCTTCAACCGCCGGGGCGTTAACGATGACGTCGCTAACGTCGATTTTGGGGTTCTGTTCGCTCATGACCGCCGAACATCGAGGTTTGCAAAGCCTGGGAATGGTGTTAACGATGGGGGTTGCCTGCTGTATGTTTACTTCGCTGTCGATTTTACCGACGATATTAACTCGCGCGTCAAAATGGGGGCTTTATCGGGAAGCGCGGCGAAGGGCTAAAAGAGAGCGAAAAGCCCAGCAGCAGGCGGGCAGCGCGCAAGACTTGTCAGAAACCCCAAATTCAGGAAATGCGAATGACGATTTTATACCCATTTCCGGGTCAGAGCCGATTCCATTATGGAAGTTGGAAGCCTATTTGAATAATTCAAATCAGCCGCAGAACAAATCTGTCCGCGGTCAGTCCGGCGCCGCGTGAATAAAATAAGGGACTTAATGTCAATGGACGAAATATTAAAAATATTAGAGACCGATAAACGATATAAGCTGGCGGCGTATGAATTCATTTTAGCCGCTGTTAAATTTGCACACGACACGCTGGAACTGGGCGAGCCGATTTCACAAATTCGTCGATTGGACGACGGTTCTTTTTGCATTGACGACGACGAACCGCCGGGAGACGCAAGCCGTGACATTTCCGCGGCGGACATTTGCAAAGCGATTAAAATTTACGCCATCGACAAGTTTGGCTTGCTGGCAAAACCGACGCTTAACAACTGGGGAATTAAATCTACTGCCGATTTCGGACAGATTATATTTAATCTGATTAAATGTGAAGCCCTGCTTCAGTCAGATCGAGACAATATCGACGATTACAACAACGTTTTCGATTTCGACACCGCCTTTGATGAACAGTTTTCTTTTGAAAACGACGCATTTTAAAGCCGCTAGCTTCTAGCCGCTAGCCTGGTTATTCTGGCTTCTTGCTATAACGCACGAATCAGGTTTATCAAACTAATCGCTGGAAGCTGGCAGCGAGAGGCTTAATTTCGGAAAAGCTCAAATCG
>JAZQDP010000052.1:0-7984 GCA_045546875.1 Thermoguttaceae bacterium
TGTTGGCGCACGTCTCGCAATACGCGGTGTCGTTAGGCAAAATGAAGCTGGCTTCAAACGCCTCCCCGTGGCGGGTTGACCCGACTCCGCCTGTTACATACAGCTTTGACCCGACGACGTTGTTCCAGATGGCGTTAATCGCCCTGACGTAGGACTCGTCGCCGGTCATGGCGGCTACGTCAGCCATTCCGGAATACATGTACCCGGCGCGAACGGCGTGTCCAAACGCCTCCGTCTGCTCTACAACCGGCTGATGATCCTGATAATGCCGTCCGTACATTGGAAACGTTCTTCCTTCGGAACGTCCGCGCAGGTCGAGAAAGTACTTCGCCTGATCGAGATACTTTTTGTCGCCCGTAACTCGATAGAGCTTTACCAAGCCGATTTCGATTTCCTGATGTTCCGGCGGCCAGTTCTGTCTTTTGTCAACGCCGAACGTGTTACAAATCAGATCGGCGTGTTTAATTGCGACGTCGAGAAGAGTCCGCTTTCCAGTCGCAAGATAATGAGCGACGCCGGCTTCGTACAGATGCCCGGCATTGTACAGCTCGTTCCCGACCGGTTTCGACCATCGTTCACCAGCTCCCGGAGGCGTATAGAGCGGCTTGTACTGCGGATACTTCAGATAAATCGTTCTGGCTGTGTACAGATACCCGTCCTCCTCCTGAGCGCCAGCGATTTTTTCGACAACGGAATCGACGTATTTATCCAGCTTTTCGTTTTTCTCCAGAGCCAAAACGTACGACGCGCCTTCGATGATTTTGTACACGTCGGAATCGTCAAAGTAAATGCCCTTGAACGGACCTTGTTCCATGCCGGCGGCGCGGGCGAAGTTCGGGATTCGCGTATCTTCGCATTTCTTAAAGCAATCTGGAATGGTAACGTTCCGCGCCGCGTCCAGCCGCGGACGCCAGAAGCAGTCAGAAACGTGAACGTCCGTAAACTTGACGGGCGTTACAGGGTAATCGGATTTCTGTTCTGCCCGGACCGTTGACGTCAGGCAGAAAACTACAATTGTAATACTCAAACAGAGTTTTTTCATAAATTCCCTCCCTTGACACAGATATTATCTCATAAGGCGTTTGACGTTATGGCGTCAAACGGATAAAGGTCAAGTGCAAGCGAAAAGTCCCCGCCTGATGACAAATTTTATAATTTGATTATACTGAATTTTTAATTTTGTTTGTTTTCAACAAAAAGGATATTTTGATGAAAAAAAACGGAAAATTCAGATGAACGTAAACGAGCAGAAATGGTTCGGTTATATCGACAAGGGAAGTCGATTCGATCCATTGCCACTCAATTTCAGGTTGACAAAAAAACAGTTAAAAAATGGATTGATCATGCTGGGAACAATCGGTTGGACAGGGTTGACTTTTCGGACAAACGAAAAAGCCAGCCGAAAGTTCCGCACAACAAATTAGCTTCTGAAGTCGAACGCTGCATTATTCAAATAAGGCAGTGGCTGCGACAAACGAGCGACTTGGGCGAATATGGCGCCAAAGCTATCCGCCAGCAAATGGAATCCTATGGTTGTAGTTGCTTGCCCTCCGAGAGAGCGATTAACTATGTCCTGGCTCGAAACAGAATGCTGAATCAATATCGACGTCAACGTTTCCTTCCGCCGCCAGCTGGTTGGTATTTGCCGGACGTTTGTTTAAAGGAACAGGAGATGGACTGCTTTGATCACATTGAGGATTTGCGAATACAGGGAACGCTCGAGAATTTTTCGGTATTCAATGCAATTTCTCTCCATGGCAGCCTTGCCAGTTCCTGGATTGACAATCAGGTAACGTCAAATCGCGTTGCAGAGCATATAATTGAGCGTTTTAAGCGCTTCGGTCGCCCTGCTTACGTACAATTTGACAACGCATTGGTTTTTCGAGGTCCGCATAAACCAGACTGTTTGGGGCTGGTTACGCGCATTTGCCTGGAATTGAATATAAACGTTGTTTTTACCATCCCTTGCAGTACCGGTCCTCAGGCAAAAATCGAAAGGTACAACCAACAATGGGAGAACAGCGTTTGGAATCGATATCGTTTTGAAAATTTGCAACAGCTGCAAATTCAATCGGAACGTTTTGTCGAAGCTTATTGTCAAAAACACAAGGATGATATTGCTCATGCGCCAACTCGACAGCCTGTTCCTTTGGATTGGGAACCCTCCTTTCCAACACACGTAACGGGTAAGGTAATTTATCTTCGCCGTACTGACGATTACGGTCAAGTAAATATCCTTGGTCAGATCAGAACTGTACATCCGACCCTTACTCAGCAGCTTGTCCGCTGTGAGGTTGATTTGACTCAAGGTCAAATCACTTATTATCGTCTTCACCGTCGACACATGTTCGACAATGAAGTTATCACAATTGTTCCTTACGAATTTCCTTGTCGGAAATTCAAACCGTGTAAACGTTAAAATTTACACAAAAACCTTTAAGTGTAGTATACAGGTAATCACCCTAAAAGTGCAAGCATATAGTCCCCGCTCGATGACACAAAAATTTTCCCCAAGTGGGGACTTTTCGCTTGCACTTGACCGATAAATACAAATCATCCAAAGAAATAAAACGCTTATTCGATTTCTCGGATATTGTTAAGAAATTCCTCGTTTGAATCAGTTTTAGACAAACGGGTAATAAGCGCTTCCATCGCATCGCATGGATTAAGTTCTGACAGAACCCTGCGTAATGTTGTAATTTTTGCCTGTTCCAGAGGCGTTCGCAACATTTCTTCTCGTCTTGTACCGGAAGCGTTAATATCAATCGCAGGCCAGATGCGACGGTCTACAAGGCTTCTGTCCAAAACAATTTCCATGTTTCCCGTTCCCTTAAATTCTTCAAAAATAACCTGATCCATGCGACTTCCCGTATCAACCAAAGCCGTAGCGACAATTGTTAAAGACCCGCCTTCTTCGACTCTTCTGGCAGAACCGAAAAATCGTTTTGGATTTTGAAGCGCGTTAGCGTCTACCCCGCCAGACATAATTTTTCCTCCGACAGGACATTCAGCATTCCAGGCGCGCGCTAAACGTGTAATAGAATCCAAAAAAATCAGTACATCGCGACCGTATTCTACCATACGCTTGGCTTTTTCCAATACAATTTCTGAGACTTGAATATGACGTTGCGACGTTTCATCAAAGGTAGAAGAAATGACTTCACAGTTGGGACCTTTGACCTGACGTTCCATATCGGTTACTTCTTCTGGGCGTTCGTCAATCAACAGCATTATGACGTATAAATCCGGATAATTTTTTAATGCTGCCTTAGCCATTTTTTGCATTAAAATCGTTTTTCCTGCACGAGGAGGGCTAACTATCAGCGCCCGCTGACCAAATCCCAAGGGGGTAATTAAATCGGTTACCCTCGTGTTAAGTTCGTCAGGCGTCGTTTCCATTTTAATTTGTTGAGTTGGATGAATAGCTGTTAAATCTTCAAAATCAACACGACGAACCAATTCGTTAGGCTCACGGAAATTAATTGCCTCAATACGAAGCAGGGCAAAATACCGTTCGTTTTCTTTGGGAGGACGAATCTGACCGGAAATAGTTACGCCATTTTTTAACCCAAAACGACGAATCTGACTGGGAGAAACATAGATGTCGTCTGGACAGGATACATAATGATAATCGGAAGAACGCAAAAAACCAAACCCGTCCGGAAGAATTTCTAAAGTGCCCTCGCCATAAATTAAACCATTGAGCTTAATCCGCTCTTTAAGGATGCGGAATATGAGATCCTGTCGTTGAGCGCCTTCTTCATCCGCAACTTCAAGATTCTCTTGACGAGCAATCTCTATCAGCTCGGGCATCGACAAACGTTGCAAGTCAGCTAAATTATTGAAATTGCTTTCTCGAAGTTTCTTGTATATTTTGTCGAATTCATCTTCATCTTGGCGACCGTGATTAATCTCTTCCGCCAACTCTTCAGCCAAGGACAACGGCTCGTCTTCTAAATTGAGAGGATCGTCCATAAGCAATTCTTTGTCGATGTCATTCGGATTGACTTCGTACGGTTTGGGTTTGCGCGGGGGGCGAGGGACGTCGTCCGGCATTGCCAACGGGTCGGAATTGTAATTAGGATACGGATAACGGCTGTACGACTGTCTATAAGGTCGATTATACCCACCCTCATTATAGGGTTTGTTATATCCTCCATATTGACGATTATTATACCCGGAATAATTGTTATTGTACCCGCCGCCGTTCCTGTCGTTATTGTAACGGTCGTTGTAGTTGTTATTATAGCCGTTGTTGTAATTGCGATTGTTATATGGCTGGTTGTTGTATCTGTTGTTATAGGAACCGTATGAGTTTCTGGAATTGTAGGAAGACGAGTCAGAATACGACTCCGAAGAATTTTCAGGAGCGGACGGCGCTTGTTGCATAGCGGAATCGTCCTCATACGATGTGGAATTGTTATAATTATTGCTATCGCTTCGATAGGGGTTGTATCCGCCTCGATCTGAATAACGATCTTGATTAAATCGACCGTAAGAGTTTCTGTCTTGATAGCCGTATCGTCCCTGATTATACCGGTCTTGACCAAATCGCGCGCCGTCTCGAGAATAGCCTCTGCCATAGGATGCGTTAGAACCTCCACTTCCAGTTCGATTACGATCTCCATAACGCCCGCTTGATCCCAGATTGAGCGTTTTAGGATCATTAAGATCCAGGGTTTTAGGACGATTCTTTTTTTGGAAATTTTCTTTTGATTCAGGACCAAATCCATCCAAACGTTCAGGCAATTCTGTTTCGGAATCTAAAATCTGTTCTATAGAATTCTCCTGATCTGGATTGTCCTCTGAACTAAAATCTATGTTTAATATATCAGGGTCGTCTGAAGGGAAATTTTCATTATCTTCATTCATCGTTGAGGCTCCCATTGAATTAAACGCGACACTGACGTGCGGAAGGAAAATCTTTTATTGGATTAATTTATCATTATATTGCAAAACGAATGATTTCTTAAAAAACTACTATTTGTCAATTACAGTATATTAACGAATGTGAGGGTTTTACAATAAAATGAAAATTAATCTACTACTACCGGCGCGCCCTGAAACGCCCAAATAATACTTAATAAATACTACTGTCAATAAAAAAGGCAGGATAAACAATACAAGCAAATTACATCTTATTTTTCATCTTTTACTTATTATAACAAAAATAATAATTAGAACAAGAGGGGGGCGGCAGTAATTTGGCGCGTTCAAAAAATTTTTTGGGGGGAACCGAAGAAATGGAAGGCGGTAATGAAGTGAGCGGAGCGAACGAAATTACGCATTCGCCGTTAGGCGAAAAAAACATCGAGAAACGTTCACAACAAAACAACGAAAACGAAAACGCTTCCGGAGCGCGGGCTACGCCCGCTTTACTTCGGCAGCTGACTGCTGCGATCCATCAGGGCAAAGCAGCTTTGAATGCGTATGTTTTTTACGAATACCAGCCAGACGGCAGAGGACTGCCACTGACCGGGTTACTACGTATGCAATTGGAAATAAACCGGGCGCTAACGCATCCCGGCTTGACTAAAACATTCACACATTATCGGCTTTCAACAGAAATCTTACTCTTTGCCTCGTTCCAGTTGAGATATTTAACGATGAATTTAATCGCGTCAAACGATATTTCTTCCTGACGTCGAAAAGCGCTTTCAGATGCAGTTTGTTCAAAAAACAGGAGCGACCTTTTCTCACATTTCTGATAAAACTGTTTTCCTAACGATTTTTTGAATTTAGCAAACTTGTTGGCTTCTTCTTTGGAGATTAAATCGTACGCCTCAATAAATTGAATTATCGTTCCGTACTGGATATTATACTGAAAAATCGGAGCATTTTGCGGATGAGCGCTATTTTCTATCGAACGTTTGAGTTCTTCAACCGATTGCGCTCCCACCCCCCAGCAAACCATGTCTTTTCTAAATCCAATAGCTACAACAATTTTATCATTTTTGAAAATTCTCTGCCATGATTTATAATTACTTGTCTCCTTCGGCAAAGGCAAAGTTATCGTGTGGATTTTAACGTCGTTAACCTTAGCAACATTTTGCTTAAATCCCTGATATAACGTATACATGGCTTTATTACCATTCAGAACCTCTTTTTTGATTAGGTCGAACAGTTGCTTTTCAATATCCAACCCGTTTTTACAAAACATCGCTCCGACTATGGTTGCTCCCTGTTCAGGATTGGCACGTAATGTTATCGCAATTTCATTGCTGGATTCCGCCAACGTTTGGGTAAAAATCGTCGTTAACTCATTTGCAATGCTTTTAAAATCCTTATCCGAAGGATTGGCATTTGCGAATTCAATATATTTTTCAATCGTATTTTTTAACGACTCAACTCCAGCGGGATTGTCAAACAGAGCAAGACGCCCCAAGTTGGAAACTGAAAGGGACATTGCCGCCTCTGAGTTATAAAACCCCAATAGATGAGTCTGTGACCGCTTAAACTGATTAAACAGCTTCGCCGTTTCGGTTTCAGCTCGGGCGCTTAAAATAACATCCATTCTGACGCCAAATTCCGGATCAAAATTTATCCCCAGTACAAACTTAAGATTGTCTTTTTGATAACGTTGCACTGATTGAGAAACTGATTTGCAAAGAGCTTGAAGTTGCAATTGAAATAATCCATCCAGCATTCCTTCCAAAGGCAAACTCGCTTCCAACTGCTTTTGCAATCCTTTAGCTGAATCTTTTAACTGTTGAATTGTCATCCGACTCAAATTGACGGCACACCCAGCCAAATACGCTTGAGTTGTTCGTTCCATCGCTCCTAAACAGGGTTGGGGGATAGCCTTTAGAACTGCAGTTTCGGGGTCTGGAGAAACCGCAAGCCATTTATCCTGTAAAGACAGAAAAACTTCGTCTGAGTCATTAGTATACTTATACCTGTTTTGTTCAATATTAGTTAAAACGCCTCCATTGCTCGTAAGATTTTTTTTAATTGAATTCCAATCCTGGACAGGGAAAATAGCTGCTGCGCCATAATGAGGATCTATAATCAGAGCGAATGGTCGGTCTAAATCAAATCCCCCCAAAGGACCTTTCTGGGAAAGATATAGCCTTAGTACGCTTGTATAGAATTTAAACGTTGGCTCATTGATTTTATCAATCGTTTTATCGCATGCGTCCAGAACAGAATTCGCGCTTCGGACTGAAACAAGTATCGCCGGCGCGTCTTTATCGACCAAAGTTAATTCAGACGCAACAAATGTCTGTTGAGTTTGCGCAGTCGCGGTCGAAAAAAACGCCCCACAAATTAACGATAAAGAAACGAGCAAGGAAAAAAACGATCGCATAATTGTCTAATGACAGGCAAATCGCCTGAAAAGAGGTTATTCAATTTCTTCTGGACAGTCTTCTGGAACTTGCGCAAACGATCCCGCTTTTACCAATAAATTACCCATCGATAAATCCTGACGAATAATTGCAGCAGCAAGATTCTTTGAGGGCGCTGGCTTCTTAATCATCTTTTTAACAGTACCTAATACGCCTACAGAACGACCATTTGCTTCCTCCGTATCGGTTAGCTCTGAATTATCCAAACTTTTGGCTAAACTTTCCAATTCCAATTGTTCCCAAGTTATCGGATTGATCGGAATAGGCTCAACGTCCATAGATTGAGACGCAACCTCATCAATTTTACCTGTGCCAGGATCAATTGACGGGAGAAAAGAATTAAACAAAACAAATCCGGTACAAAAGGCGACCGCAACCGCCACAGTTTGCCAAATCTGAAAACGTTTAAGCAGAGTAGGGCGGGAGACGCTTATAGGCGTTGCATTTTTTCTCTCAATTTGCTCAATTGCCTCTTCACATCGATTTTGCAACGTCTGCGAAAACGCAGGTTGACAACGTTGACCTTCGGCTTTAAGTTGTTCAAATATGTCTTGCATTTGCGTAGTTTAAGTTAATTATCGACCGAAAATTTCAGGATGATTCTGTAAAACGCGTTTTCCTCGATGGATAAGGGCTTT
>JAZQDP010000053.1:0-17931 GCA_045546875.1 Thermoguttaceae bacterium
ATACAAGCAATATATGCGTTCCGAGTTACTTATAAAAATAATTAATAATGGTACTCTAAAATATCTGGGGGTAAGTTTTGGTTTAGACAGTTTCCCATATGTATGGAATATATTTGAAATTATTTGTATTTTCCTAATTGCAGGACTTGATTTATCCTTTAGAACGTTTTATAATATCAACTGATAACTCAAGATAAACAACAATTTCCCAATGCCGCGATCGGTTCACAATTCTGCCGTAGAATTAGCGTCCCCTCTTTTCCGTCGAAAGAGGCGCAGGGGCAATACCGGCTCGCGTTCCTCAGCGGGGTTGAAGTCGTTCTCAATTGTTGGATGCTGTTATTCCGCTGGTTCGTCTCGCCGATTTTCTCCCTTCTTCTCTGACCGTTTCGAACGCCGCGGGCTGGTTTACGTTGGAACAGATGAAAAATTGAGTTGCTCTATTCCCAAAGCCGATTCCGCAAGTCCTTGAAAATCAAGGGTTTTTGCATAGTGAAAATTTTGCTTGCAATAATGCGCAAAAAGAAAATTCAATAAAAAAATGGGCAGTACAGAACTCGAATCTGTGACCTCCTCCGTGTCAGGGAGGCGCGCTAACCAAACTGCGCTAACTGCCCATTTATGGTTCAAACGGCGTTCCGTTGAACTTTATGCGTCTTATTATGCCACGTTTTTATAAATTGTCAACCCCCTACCCCATTTTTTTCAAAATATTTCGAGAATTCCTGAACGTTCATTGATTCTTATACGTTTTATGGTATAATTCCTAATTGTACGCTTGGGATTCGTAAGCCTGAGTTTTTATACTTTTTCCACTTGAAATTTCCCGAAAAAGAAGCCTCTAGCCTCTAGCTACTAGCCGCTAGCTTGGTTATCCCTATTTCTTGCGATAACACACGAATCAGGTTTATCAAGCTAATAGCTTAATTTCGGAAAAATTCAAGTCGTTTCAGTACAATATTATCTGTTTAACAAATAACACTATTTTCGACAATGACCCGCGACGAAATCTGCGAAGCGTTTTTGGCTCAAGTTCCCTACGAATTGTATCCCATGCAGGAAGAAGCCCTCTTGGCGTGGTTTTCTTCCGAGCAGGGAGTTCTCGTTTCCGCCCCGACGGGAATGGGAAAGACGCTCATTGCGGAAGCCGTTGTTTTTGAGGCTCTTTCCACAGGACGGCGCGCGTATTATACGACGCCGCTGATCGCTCTGACTGACCAGAAGTTCCATGAGTTACAGGTCAAAGCGGCTCAATGGGGGTTCGACCCGAACGACGTCGGGCTGGTTACCGGCAACCGCAAAATCAATCCGGACGCCAAAATTCTGGTCGTCGTTGCAGAAATCCTGTTTAATCGTCTGCTCCAGCCGGAAAGCGCGGCGGCGGAAAGTTCCGCCTTGAATTTCGACGACGTCGACGCGGTCGTCATGGACGAGTTCCATCAGTTTAACGACCCGGAACGTGGAATCGTTTGGGAGTTCTCACTTCGGCTTCTTCCTCCGCGAATTCGGACGCTGCTGCTGTCGGCAACGGTTGGGAACGCGAAACAGTTCGCCATCTGGCTGGAAACGCGGCACCATCGGAAGCTGGAAGTCGTCGAGTCAGACGAGCGAAAAGTCCCGTTGATGTTTCAGTGGGACGAAGAGCATTTTCTGGAAGATTTCGTTGAGGAAATGGCGTTGGGAGACGACGAAACGCGTCGAACCCCGGCGCTGCTGTTCTGCTTTAGCCGGGATTTGTGTTGGGATTATGCGGAAATCCTCAAGGGAAAAAAGCTCATCTCCGCTGAACAGCAATCCGGGCTGCTGGCGGAACTGCAGTCTGAAAAAATGACGGACGGCATCGGTCCGAAACTCAAGACGATGCTTCTTCGCGGCGTGGGCGTTCATCATGCCGGGGTCATGCCCAAGTACCGACGAATCGTGGAAAGGTGCTTTCAGAAAAAACTGCTGGCGGTCTGCGCCTGTACGGAAACGCTGTCGGCGGGAATCAACTTGCCGGCGCGGTCGGTCGTTCTGCCCAGCTTGCTCAAGGGACCGAAAGGGAAAAAGAAACTCGTTCCGTTCGGGACGGCTCATCAGATTTTCGGGCGCGCTGGGCGTCCGCAGTTCGACACGCAAGGGTACGTTTTCGCCCTGTCTCATCCAGACGACGTCAAAATCGCCCGATGGCAGAAAAAGTACGATCAGATTCCCGAAAACACGCCTGACCCGAACTTGCAAAAAGCGAAAAAACAGCTCAAAAAGAAACAGCCCAAGCGGTCGCCGGAAGAACAGTACTGGTCGGAAAAGCAGTTTCAGGTTTTGCAAAACGCGAAGGCAGAGAACCTTCATTCGGTCGGGCAGATTCCGTGGCGGTTGTTGGCGTTTATGCTTCAGGCGTCGCCGGACGTTCAGCAATTGCGAAAGCTGGTTCAAGACCGTCTGCTGGATTCCGGGCGAATGGAACGCGGTCAGCGCGATCTCGATCAGGCGCTTCTGACGCTCCACAACGCGGGCTACGTTGTTCTGGAACCCGCTCCGCCCGCCGATAAATCCCGCCTTATTACAGAACTTGACCTGGGAATAGAAGCCTCGCCCGACGCGCCGGCGATTGAGATTAAATATCTGCCAGAAAAAGAAACTCCGCAGGAACCGAAAGAGGAAAAGGGATTTGGGTTCGGGCTGTTTGACGAGGAGGAAGAGGAAGAATTAGCAATTAGCAATGAGCAATTAGCAATTAACGCAAGCGCGCCCGAAGAGTTGGGGGAAGACGCAAGCGAACCCGCACGAGATAAACAAGAACCGCGCCCGTTGATCGCTAGCGCTAATTCCGAATTCCGCATTCCTAATTCCGAATTAAAAAACTCCTCACTCCTCACTCCTCACTCAAAACCAATCGAGACTTCCTCAATATCCGATCCGTCCTGGTCGCCCCTTCGCGCTGCCGGTACGGAAAAGATGTCGATTCTGACTCAGATTCGGTCGATTAATCCGCTCTATGGGGCGTTCTTACTTGATCAGTTGGCAGAAGCGGATACGAAAGAGCGGCTTCAGGCGTTCGAGTCCGTCTTGGAAGTTCCCAAGACGCTGTTACGCAACGTTCGCGTTCCTCGTCAGTGGGAATTGCCGCCGGGACGCTTGGCGCAAAGCCGGTTGGATAAACAACTGTTACAGCTTGGCTTGGCGACAATCGACGAATTGGTCGAGAAGACGCGAGAGGAAATCCTGGAAGAGCGGGAACGCTTCGGCGGTTTGCCGGACGCCTCGGAACGGGTCTGGGTGATTCCGTTTGCGGAAAAACTCTATCGTCTGTTCCAGTACGAATACCCGCTGATTGAGGAAATCGAAATCACTCCGGTTTGGATAACGGGCGAAATTCTGGAGTTCAACGGCGAGTTCAACAAGTACATCACGTCGAAAGGGCTGGCGCGTCAGGAGGGCTTGATTTTCCGGCACCTGCTCCGCATGATTCTGCTGCTGGAAGAATTCGCTCAGCTGGACGTTCCTGTCAGCGTCCGGGAAACGTGGAAGCCGGAACTGCTGGGCGTCGCCGACGTCCTGCGTCAATGCTGTTCCGCCGCCGACCCGCAGGCGACAGAGGAAATCCTCTTGCGCTCAGAGGAAGAAGCTGTAAGGAGCAGGGAATAAGCAATAGGATTGGAAGACGGTAACTTTTAAATTCGGAATTCGGGGTGCGATAAATTTGGGGTTGAGAAAATGGAGAAAATGAACGTCTAAACCGTAACCCACGCCATCGTAACCCACACCTTTAGGTGTGGGTGGGGTTAAAATGGATATAAACAATATTTTAACGCGCGAATTCCCATTCCTTCCCCGGGTCTAAAGGCGCGGGGAAGGAATGGGAGGGGAAGCGTTTTTAGGAGTTGTGCTTCATCAAATCCCCCCAGATAAATCTGGGGGCTACGATTATTTGAGAATTCCATTAAAAAAACAAAAATTTACTAAGAAAAACTCCCAGCGCTTTCGTTTTATGGTTGAGCGCTGTAACCGGTAACGTCTCCGGGGCGCGGCGCGATCCAAACAAGTTGTCGGCTGACGTACCGAGCGCCTGAGTGGGGCTTATTGCCATTGTTGCGGCAGAGGACTGCCGCGAGTCGGCTCCCCAATGCACGCGTGCGGCGCTTTTGGTCAAGGCGGCGGCAAGCCGCCGCTCTCCCCGATTGCCTACTGTCTATTCCCTTTTCCCTAACGTTCGCTTCGCTCACGCCCGGGAACTAACGTTCCCGGCTCGCCTCCCTTGTCCCTTTTCTTCGCCTAACAGCGAATGCATAATTCTGCTCACTTCGTTCGCTCCATTACCGTCTTTCAATCACTATTCCCTACTGTAAATTACCTATTTTCTTAAATTTCTAGATTCTCTCAAATTTTTTCGAATATTTTCAAAATATTTTATTGTTTTCACTTGATAACGCCGATTTGTCGATTATAATTTATATTGGTAATTTTTATACGTATAAATATTGTGCTTGTAATTTCAACGCGAAATGATTACGAATATATGTTCAAACGTTTTCATCCCCATAATTGGAGAAAAACCATGACAAAATCTTATATGTTTCCTCCCTGCCGTATTTTAACATTCGGTAGTTGCGTTCTAGCTGTATTTATAGCGCTTTGCGGCGTTGTCAATTTTGCCAGAGCAGACTTGGTTACTTACTGGACGTTTAACGAAAATACTTTTTCAGACGCGTCCGGCAACGGATTTACAGGAACTCTTGCTGGGACGAATCCCACAATCGTTGACAACGGCAAGTATGGCAAGGCTTTTCAAGGCAATGCTAACGGTAAATTTAATATCAATGTTTCTGCCGCTAACGTGAACGTCAATAATTTTACCATTTCTTTTTGGGGCAAACAGCCGACAAGCGCCAACTGGAAAGATTATCTAAGCGTATATTCTTCCGTATACGGCGATTTGGATTTCCAAAGAGCCAATAATTCAATAAGTATTTATAACAATCCTTGGGGAACTATCTTTGGCGATACAGACGTTTCGTCTGGTTTTCATCATATTGCTTTTACGGCAGACGCTTCCACCGGCGACGCTAAATTGTACGTTGATGGCGCGCTCAAAGCTTCGGTAAACAAATCTGACGTCAATTCCGTAATTAACGCCATAACCTTAGGCGGCAATTATATGTCAGCCGCTCGCAACGGTAACGCCGGCATAGACGAGTTTCAGCTGTATAATCAGGCGTTGACGGCAGAGCAGGTTTCGCACCTGTACAACAATCCATCGTTGTATCAAGCAACCGTTTACCAACGAGACGTATCGGCAAACGGGAACTGGTCAGATGCGGCTTGGACTGCCAACGGACAAACGAACCAGCCGTTTGCCAACTCCTCGGCTGTAGAATTAACCGCAACCAATTCGCCAACGCTAACGTTAGATCAAAACGTTACCGTCAATTCGATTGATTTTACCGGTTCAATGACCGTTTCAGGTTCCAATACGATTACCCTCAATGGTGAAAAACGCATTGGCGTTGCTAGTGGCGCTACGGCTACGATTACCGCCCCGGTTACCGCTCTTTACGACGGCGCGATTACCAAAGACGGCGCCGGGACGCTCTCCCTGACCGCAGCTAATACCTATACCGGCGGCACAACCGTTACCGGCGGTACGCTGGCTTTTTCTAACGTCAACGGATTGGGAACGGGTCCCGTTACCATTAACGGCGCAACGTTGAACGCCTCAGCGGCAGGAAATAACAAAACGTTTGCCAATGCTATTATCGTTGGCGAGGAAGGCGCTACCGTTACCGTTGCTACGGGCAATTATTCTTCCTTCAGTTCAATTTCCGGTTCCGGCGATTTAACAACCAACGGGTTCCTGCACTTTAACGGGACAGGTGGATACAACGGACATTTAACCGTCAATAGCGGTTACACCCGCGTTATTCCCGGCGCAATGGGCGTTATTGATTTAACGATTAATGGAAAGAATCACTTTAATGTACTGGAGTCCGGAACTGTTCAAATTGGCAAACTCAACGCAACGGAAGACGCAGAGCTTTTTGTTTCTCAACAAGCTAATCAAGTTACTTTGGACATTGGCGTTGGAACAACCAGCAGCGACACGGCTACATATTCTGGGAATTTTAGAGGCACTTCCAACGGCGCCTACAACTTAACCATTAAAAAATCAGGGGAAGGAACGCAGATTTTCAACCGCACCGGTTACGGCTATGCTGGCACGCCAAACTCCATTAAAGAGGTGATTGTCGACGGAGGAAAGATGGTTATCGACGCAAGCCATAAGGTCTATACCGCTGACAACGTTGATGGCTTTTGGGGGTCGGCTCCAATTACAATTAATGAAGGCGGAACGCTTCAATATGTACATTCGTGGACGTCCTCTCCCAATATTAAATTGACGATTAACGGCGGTACGCTGACGTTAGACAACGCCCAGTATCTCAATAAACTGGTTTTTGATTCCGGTACAGTCAACGGTTCAGGCAAATTGCGCGCGGGATATAAAGGAACGGGCGTTTGGGAAGTTAAAGGCGGAACGTCAACTATTAACAATCCACTCGAACTGGTTAAGAACGGAAATAATACAACCTTTACTGTCAACTTTGCCGAAGGCGCGACGTTAGACATTAAAGGCGCTTTTATCGGACTTGCTAATTACACCGGCACAAACGTTTTCTTTACCGGAACGGGCGACGGACCGGGCAACGTCAGTTTCAATTCCAGCGCCGGGGTGGCTACCGGTTTGGGAACGGTTACGTTCACTAACATGAACGCTTCGATTGCCGGCGGCAGCGGCTGGATGGACAACGGCTATTTTGGAGGTTCTGCTGTTACAGTTAAGGATTCTACCTTGACAACGTCAAGAGAGCACTCCTTGAACAATACAAATATTACCCTCGATCATGGAACGCTTACCGCTAACGGCGAGGTAAATACGTATATTTACAATCTGTATCTTAAAAACGGTTCGACGGTTAACGGAACGACAGACGGTTCACAATTCCGAACAGGACACCAATGGAATTCCAATATTTATACGCAGTATGACGAAGGAACGCCAGAAAACGTGATGAATACAATTTCTGTCGATATTGCCATGTATGATACCAGCAAAACGATTACTATTGACGTAGCCGATAAAGCGCCGTTGACCATTTCCAGCAGCTTTGTTCCTGCTGGAAATAATCATTCCAACGCGCTTGTTAAAACCGGCGATGGTACGCTGATTTTCTCCGGCGCTAATACGTATACAAGTTCAACTACCATTTCCGCAGGCGTTCTTCAGCTTACCGGCGATGCGATTGTCGCCAACAGTCCAATTACCGTAGGTAATAATGGAACGCTAGAATACAATGTATCAGACGGAACGAAACTGCTGACGTTTAACTCTTCCAATACGATTTCTGGCGCCGGCAAGATTGTTAAAACTGGCGATGGAACGCTGAAAATATACACGGCTTCCGCCGGGCAGGTGGGCGTCACGAGTTTTGTCGTCTCTTCCGGTCGCTTGGATATGAAAGAATATTTCAAAGGCGCCCTTATTGTTGGAGAAGAGCTTGACGAAGGCGAGTATACTGCCGCGACCTTCTCGCCGGGAAATTCCATCGGAACGTTAAACATTGACGGCTCATTTGAACTCAATCCCGGTTCAACGCTGTTGATTGAACAGGATTCCACCGGCATGGATAAACTTATCGCCAGTTCGTTTGATTTTGATGATAATTCTATAATCCAGTTAGATATGACGTCTATCGCGCCGGGCGCTACATACGATATTATTGTTCAGTCTGAAGGTCTGTTTACCGAACAGCAACTAGAAGCGTCTTTCTGGACAAGCCTCATTGATGGTGGATTGCCGTATTATCTGAACTTACTTGTTATTAACAACAATACGGTGCGTTTACACATTGACGCCAACGCCGTTCCAGAACCGTCGACGTGGGCGCTGCTAGCGCTGGGCGCCGCTGGGCTGATGTACTGGCGGAAAAACGCACAGAAGCGCGCATAACAAACGGACGCAAGCCGGCTGCGAGGCGCCGCCGAAGGCGAACCGAAAAGCCAGCATTACCAAATATCCATTGGTTTATGGTTATTCCATTGTTAAGTTCGCCTAACGGCGAATGCGTAATTCCGTTCGCTTCGCTCACTCCATTACCGCCTTCCATTTACCGCCAGCACGGCTCGCGCCCGCTACCCAGAAACGTTATCCCTTGACGGCTTTGCCGTCAAATAGGCTCACGAGGGCGTGAGCCATCCAGAGAAGGTTTCCGGATTGCATCGTTTTGTTATGTACACTTCCCGCTTGTCAATATTTTCTCATTTTCGACTAAAACTCACATTTTGACTTTTTCAAGAAATAATTTTTTATAGGAGCGCTACCAATTTCCAAAATTTAGTGTATAATATACATAAATCGTTGTATGTTTAAACGTTACAACGCAAAGGGCATTTAATTAATCATTCACCCCCACTTACCCAAAGAAGGAGTAACACATGACGCGTTTTCAGAACCGCCTAACACTACCCCTCCCCCGCATTTTAACACACGCCCGGTTTCTCGCTTCTGTTCTTCTCGTATCGCTTTTTGTTCTTAACGCATACGCTCAAGATACAACGTCAACGGTCGTTCGCACCAACGCCAATGGAGATATTACCGCCTCCGGTACTGATATTGGCGAAGTAATAAAGACTGACGGCGCCGCCAAAGGCGATGTTATTACTCTTTACGGAGATGCTACAAATATGGAATGCGTTAGCCTTTCTTCAGCATACAATACGGTTACGATTCGCTCTAGCGAACCGGGCGTTAAAAGAACCATTGATATCCCTTATGTTGACAGTGATGTTGATTGGAACCCTGAACCCAATTATACTCAACACTTATACAATCTTAACGAGAGCGGTACGTATACTTTTAATTTGAGCGATTTGGATTATCAAGGACCGAAGAGTTATGATAGCTTTTGGGGTCCTGTAGCAGGTCCTTTTATGTATCGTGCTGGCAATGCGAACATTGCAGAGCGGACGCCTTATACTTTTAATATTAATACAGATAACGTCTCCTTTAAAAATTTTGGTCATTCTCTTGCCATTGAAGGCGGAGTTTTTTGGACTAGTTTTTATAGTTCGTTAAATATTACCGCAAGGAATGAACTTGTTTTTGACAGCAATACGCCATGCCCAAAAGTAGGAGAAGCGGCTTATGATGGTTGCATAGGAGGAGCAATATTTAGTGGCGGAAATCTGAATATTAACGCAGACTCATTAAGGTTTATAAATAATTTTTGCAATAACGATTCTGCTATCTGCACCGGAGGCGCGATTTATGCTTGTGATACTGCTAAAATTTCCGGCTTTAGTAGAGAATCCATGATTTTGTTCAGCGGCAACTACACCCGAGATGACGCTGGAGCCATATACTGCAAAATTATACAATTTTCAACCGGCAAATATACTTTTGAAAAGAACTCTGCTTCCGCGAATGGCGGTGCGATTTACGGGAGTTCTATTACCTTTTCCGGCGACGACACAACCGCAGAATTTACAGGCAACTGGGCTCTTGGCAAGGGTAATGATATTTATATGAGTGATGGAACTTTAAGTTTTACTAACTGCGGAACCTATTCCTTTGACGGCGGTATCTATTTGGAAAATGGTGATTCATATTCTGCTCAAATGACCATTAACCAAGCTCAGGTAACGATTGAGGGGCGGCAATACAGACCAGACAATCCATCGGTAGAGGATACAACTAACAAGTATCAATTGAGCCAAACCACCATTTCCAACGGCGGAACGCTGACGGCAAATATGGATTATATCAATTCCTTTAGCGGAACGATTACATTCGACGGAACGGATAGTTTGTTTACCCTAAAAAAAGGTTCTAATTCTGCGACGATAAAATCCAGCGAAGGAAATGGCGTTACGGGTTTGAACTTTAACACCGCCTCCGACGTTGAAGCCGTTTCCATTTCCTCTGGACGCATTGATATTAAAGGAACGATGTCAGCGTCTTTGGAGCTTCAAAACGATGCGGTTTTCTCGCCGGGCAATTCCGTTGGAACGCTGAACCTTGACGGCGACGTTATCGCCAATGCGGTTACGTTGTTTGAATTTGCCGCGTACAGCGAAGATCCGACTTCTCAACTCTACGATAAACTGATTATTAACGGCGACCATTCGTTTATCGTTGGGGCGGATTCTGTTATCCAGCTGTTTTTCGAGAACGGCGATTCGCTCGCTTGGGCAAAAGAAGGCGCCGAATATAAGCTGGTAGACGACGCCGGTTTCATGTCTGAAGTTACCGATTTAAGTTCTCTATTAGGCAATTATAGCGATCGGTTTGCTTTAGAAGGCAGATCGGACGGCTTGTATCTTATCGGTTTAGGCGAGCCGACCGTTCCCGTTCCAGAACCGTCTACGTGGGCGATGTTGGTTCTGGGCGTTATGGGCATGTTCTATGTGCGAAAAGTCAGAAGTTAGGAGTGAGGCGTTGGCGCAAAGCGCCTCAATAAAACGGGGAGTACGGCGGCTTGTTACCGCCGCCAACGCCTTGCAAACCCATCCACGAAATGTTAGCAGATAACCATTCTGGGGGGGACGGGGATTACACGCGATCAACACTCTTCGCACGCATCTAGACGCTAGACGAAAACGCCAGTCTACGGGATCGCGGACGTATCGTCCGGTGACGAGGCGCCAAGAATAATGCGGAATCAGGAATTCGGAATTATTTTTTGAACCGCTTTCGTTAATTCCGAATTACGCATTCCGAATTCCTAATTAAAAAGCGGCGGACACCGCCGCGATCCCGTGAGCAGAACGTTTTTTGTAATTCTTGGCAAGTAGCCCGGGGACGGGCTACATCCAGAGAAGATTACCGGCTTACGTCTGTTTAGTATGTACACTTCACAGCGTTTTTTTCGCCAAACGGCGAATACGCAATTCCACTCACTTCGTTCGCTTCGTTACCGTCTTCCAATCTTCTATATTTTTTGCCCGTGCGGTCGCGCCTGCCGCGAGCCGGATTCACCCTACTGTCTACTCCCTAAAATTGGAAAATTTCAAGTAGAAAAATTCTAACATTTTAAAACGTTATTCGTATTTATATATAAAACAACTATTCCCCTCTTATTGGAGACAATCTCATGAATCGACGAACATTTTTAGCTACCGCAGCCGCGTTAGGATTAGCAACACCGACGTTTGCGAACAAGTTTGGAGCATCGCTTCCGTTTGAAACCTTTAACTCCTATTTCGTTTTAAATACAATCAAACCGGAAAGGGGTAAAAATTGCAAGTTCGGCGTCTGCACGACCGCCAAACAATTTGAATCGCTCTTTCACCCTGCCCCGCTGATGTTTACAAAGCAGAAGTTCGTCAAGCCGGAATACTTTAACGAATATGCGATTCTGTATTGGATCGAATGGGGATCAACGCCTTGGGAATACGCCGTTAAAGCAGTTAAGAAAGACGATTCTGGACTTGTCGTAACGTATACCCGCAAAGGCGAACCGTCCGAGACCGCTCAATTTGCTCCGATTCTGCTTGTCGGAGTGAAAAAGACCGCGTTGGCAGCCGACGGCAACGTCGCGTTTCAACTGATAGGGAAATAAACCGATAAGATTGGTAATTCAATCGTCATTCACGCATCATTGGATTTTTAAACACGAAAAACACGAAATAAGCGAAATATATAAAAGAGTTTTAAAAATAATCGTAATTAAAATTTCATTTAAATAATCTTTTCGTGTTCTTTCGTTCTTTTTGTGTGTTTCGTGTTTTAAAAATCGTGTTAATAAAATGTCAGGAGAAATTTTCCATGTTACATTCATTGATTTCTAAGAGCTGGAAAGGCGTCGCGTTGGGATTGTTTCTTGCCGTTCCCGCCGTTTACGCCCAAAGCTCAGCTGTTACGCAGCAATCGCCTCAGGCGGCGGTGGAATCGGCTGTCGCCAGTCCTTCTGTCAGCGCTACTCCCAGAGCTGTTACAAGCCGGGTTAAATCGGTGAGCATGTTTAAAAACGGCGTCGCTCTGGTTCGAGAAGAGTTTACCGCGCCCGCAAGCGGTCAATACGCTCTTGACGCCATTCCGTACGCGATTCACGGCGCGTTTTTCATTCAGTCAACAGCCAACGTTGAAGCGGTTTTGACCCAGCGTCAGTATCAGGAACTCGCAGGCGCGTCAGGCGATCTGAACTATCAAAAAGACCTCGTCGGAAAGAAAGTCCGAGTGTTTTTCAACAACGCCAATCTGCCGCCGGTTCATGGGACCGTCGCCGCCGTTCGGCAGCCAGTTCAGGAATCCACGCCGCAGTCGGTATCGGATTTTCAACCCCGAAATTACTACTCTCAGGCGTATTATTCCAGCCGAAGGGATTCCTTTGAAACGGCAAACGCCTCCAGCCCATTTTTGATTCTCGATACGGATTTTGGGCAGTCGGTTATTCAGCAGTCGTCCATTGCCCGCGTTGACGTTGAAGGCGAAATCGGGGCGGTTGTCAGATCGCGCCCGACGCTGCTGTTCAAGGTCAAAACCGAGAATCCGGCGATTGTCAGCATAACGTATCTGACCAAAGGCGCCGCCTGGGCGCCCGCTTATCGAATTCTGCTTCCGGACGAAAAATCCAATCGCGGCAAAATGACAATCGAGCAGACTGCGACAATCGTCAACCAGTGGCGCAGTTTCAGCGACGCCCAGCTTTATCTTATTAGCGGATACCCGAAAATCGGCTGTGAAAACGTGATTTCCCCGATTTCCAACAAGGCGAACCTGTCGGCGTTTTTCAGCCAAATGCTCAGACCGGAATCCGGCGACCGCGGCAGCATGATGTCACAGATGGTTATGAACTCCGTCAGCCCCCGCGATTCCGACGATTTCCCGTCCGGCTCGGTTGCCGCGTCCGGCGACGGTCCCGATATTTACTATCACCCCGTCGGTCAGCGATCAATGAACAAAGAAGACGTCCTGGCGCTGTCCAACGGCAAGAAGGAAGCCGAGTTTGAACGCGTTGTCGAATGGACGGTTGCCGACACGCGCAACGAAATCGGACACCCGATCGACCGGGAAAATCCCAACACGCCGTGGGACACAATCCAGTTCGTCAACCCGTTTGACTTCCCCATGACGACCGGTCCTGCCGCCGTCATGACTGAGAATAAGTTCCTGGGTCAGAATACCAGCTACTGGACGTCGCCGGGCGAAAAGACCAGCATCCCGATTACGAAATCGCTCAGCGTCAGCGTTAAATCGGACGAGCAGGAAATCAACCGCAGCGACGAGATGCGGTACATGGGCGTTCGTTGCCGACGCATTACCGTTGCTGTGGAACTGACCATCGCCAACCGTCGGGCGGAACCGATTAAAGCGCTGGTTAAACGGCAGTTCTTCGGGGAAATCGAAAAGCCCGTAGAAGGCGCGAAAGTCGTCCAGCTTAACCAGAACCTCAACGCGCTCAACCGTCAGAACGAACTCCGCTGGGAACTGACGCTCAACCCGGGAGAAACAAAGACGCTCAAATACGAGTACGAAGTGTATATGAGCTATTAACGGCGCCCCCGTAGGCGGGGGGGCCAATCCGCGCTGCCGCGCGAGACGCATTATACCCGCTCCCGTTGGTCGCTTGTTACTTCGCCGACTTTGCGAACTTAGCGTGAGAAACCCGGGAACTAACGTTCCCGGCTCGCCTCATTAGCTCTTTTCAATCCATTGTCCGCGACCCGGTTTGTTATTTATTTGGAGTGAGATAATACCGGGCGTTGCGTTCAAATTTAACGAGGTTTTCTTCGGAGGAAAAGAGGAAAACGCGTCCTGCCGCCCAGGCGCCGTAGTTGCGCGTTCCATGCACCTTTTCTCCTCGCTCTTTCCACGCAACGATGTCAATTCCCTGATACGCCGGCGCGTATTTACCAGGATTATTTCGGAACTCGTCACGCTGTCGTTCGCCGGCAAAAAGATACAGACGATCCTCAAACACCATACGAATGTTATAGTCGCCTCGAACCCACATCGAACGCTGACCAAGTTCTACCGGGCAATAGCCTTCAAACTCAATCCTGGCTTTATCTTCATCCGGAATTGCGGCGTAATTGAAGCTGGGCGTTTCTTCAATCGGACACGCCCCGCCCGGCTGAATTTGAGGTTCCTGTGGAACTGGAGGAGGATCGCCTCCTGGCGGATTGGGGAATTTCGGCATCGGTGGAAACGGATCGTTAGGCGGCGTGGGCGGCTGAACCGACGGGTTGGCATTGAACGGATCCTGCCCGGACGGCGTTGCTGCCTTGGGAGGAACGACGGTTCCTAAAAATTGAGTGTAACGAGAAGCGTCCTGACCGCCTTGAGCCATCTGAAGCATTCTGCCGTCTGGAGAAAGAATTATATCCGTTGGAACGGCTTGAATATTAAACATCTTCGCCTCGTGCGGATAATGACGCGTATTGAGTTTGACGGGAATAAACGAACTCTGAATAGCCTCAACCACAGAAGGGTTGGGAAATGTGTTTGCCTCCATCATTCGACATGGCGGGCATGTGTCAGAATAGAAATGGAGTAAAATCGGTTTGCCGGTCTGACGGGACAGCGCTTGCGCCTGTTGCAGATTGGAACCCCATTGAATACCCTCTTTGTTACCCCATGGAAATTCAAATGCCATCGAAAAATCAATAGCAATAAACATCGCTATCGATACGGTAAATAAATATCTATAAAAGGTTTTCATGGATACTCCGTTTTCTGTAAAATAACTGTGGTTCGCGTTTATGTTTAAATACGCACCAAACGAAGACTTGGTTTTAAATGGGCGTTGTTTTTCTACCGAACGACGTTCAGAATTTCAACGCCATTGAAATATAGCACAGAAATATAAAATTATCAAGATATTTTTAGTGAAACAGGAAAAATAACGCTTGGATATATACTTAAGAGCTGTCAGAGTGCGAATTTACCCCTGCAAAAAATCAAAAAAACAATTAGCTATTAAATTTCTAGCAAAATTACATAAAATTGCTGAAATTTAACAGCTAATCGTTTTAAGTGCAACGTGATGAAATCGGAAGAAATTATTTCTTTTTGCCGCCTTTGCCGGATTCAGCTTTGTCTTCAGCAGCAGCTTTCTTCTTCTTTTTCATGCTTAATTTGTGAACGCGTACTTTAACCAGTCCCATGGGGCTGTCGCCTTCCGTCCACTTTTCGTCGGACTTCAGCTTTTCAATACGCTCGGCGCGAGTCAGGACGCTTCGCGCCCGGACCAAGGCCGCCCTAACTTTCAGGCTTTTGTCAATGGTCATAATTATTCTCCAAAAATATGTTTTAATGTATTCTATTAGCTATACAATACGAATTTTCGCCTATTATATAAAACTTTTCCAGATTTACAATAGGGGGCGCCCGAATTTTCTTGTTTATTGCTTGACATAACAATTCATATCGGGTATAATAGGGTAAATAATATCGGTAAAATCGCAAAGAATACCCCGATCGATTTCCTGCGATTTGTTTGTAACTCTATATTTCTAAAAGAATTATGCGTAAGTTGCTTATTTTATTATTTGTTTTTTTAATTTTTGTTGAAACGTTTTCTGTCAGCGCGGAAGCGGCTTTTAACGGAATTTCGTTAATTAATACAGAACTTTTCGGTTTGACGTCTGCGGAAAAAGACGTCTGGAAAATCGATTCGACGTCTGAAAAGCCCGTCTTAACCGCAACAACGACTCAACCGACAATTATCCGAACGACAACCCAGTTCGGTAAATTTGACATCGATATTGATTACGCTCTTTCCAAAGGTGGAAAGGCGTCGCTGCTAATCAAAACCGACCCCAAAGGGCTGCGTTGCCTCGAAATTCCACTTAATGATACGGAGTCAATGGATGCATTGCAGTCCGTTTCCCTGACAAACGAGCAGATTAACAAGACGTCCAAATACGGACGCGGGTTTATCGGCGTCAAGCTGTATCAGGGAACAATCCGAATCGGAGCGTTGACCGTCAAACCGGTTTTGTCGCAAAAACTCTTTAACGGGAAAGACCTTGGCAACTGGAAAACTCACGACGTTATCGACGCAGGCGTCAACGAAAACGGGGAGCTGACTGTTAAAAACGGGAACGGATCGCTGGAATCCGCTCTTCGTTACGGCGATTTCAACCTCTCGCTGGACGTCTACGTCAATGGCGAGGGTCTCAACTCGGGCGTCTTTTTCCGCTGCATTCCCGGAGAAAAGATGAACGGGTATGAATGTCAGGTGCATTTCGGGTTCCTCGACGGCGACCGAACCAAGCCTCAGGATTGCGGAACAGGCGGCATTTTCCGTCGCGTGAACGCCAGAAAGGTTATCGGAAACGACAAAGAGTGGGTCAACGTCTATATTAACGCTGTCGGAAATCATTTTGCCGTATGGGTTAACGGCGAACAAGTCTCTGACTGGACGGATACTCGCAAACCCGATCCCAACCCTCGTCGCGGTCTGCGTCTTGACGCCGGTACGATTCAACTCCAGGGGCACGACGCCACTTCCGACTTTAAATTCCGCAACATTGCCATTGAGGAAATCCCTGTTCGCGAAAAAATTACTCCACCTCCAATTCTTCAAAAAAGACGCTCTGCTTCCCCGTTGCCTTAAAGCGGTGTAAAACATTATATTTTCGATAGTTACTTATAAAAAGCGCCCTCATTTTTGCGGGCGCTCGACTCATGCGTGCATAAATTTCTATTAATGACGCCTATCCCCCCCTTGCATATTTTGGAAAATTGGTTAAAATTCGATTCTCAATTAAACGATAGTTACGGAATTGTGTAAATTTTCTATGTAAAATAAACGTAGAAATTACCTTTTTTTAAGAATATAATTGTTGTTCAAGCAACATATTTTTTTAATTTTTTGCAATTAAGGATTTAGAAAATGCCGCGATTTGCTAACAAAAAGAACGCCGCTGCAAACAATCGTCATCGAAAACCGAAGGTTCACGTCAAGAAAAAAGACCCGATTTTGGTCGATGGTAAACTGCCCCGCCCAATGTTTGTTGACTACAAAGACGTTGAACTTCTCAAGAAGTTGACCAATCGTCAAGGTAAAATCCTTAGCCGACGCAAGAATGGTTGCTGCGCTATTAGCCAAAACGCCGTTCAGCAAGCTGTTAAACGCGCTCGTTTCATGGCTCTGCTTCCATTCGTTGGCGAATGATTTTCAATCTTTGAAAGATTCAACAACATAATTGCATTTTAATCAGGCAGATTAGTTCTGTCTGATAGAGTGTTTGTATGTAAATATGCGTTCCTTGCTGTGCTTGACATAGCAAGGTTTTTTATTGCGATCTGACATCCTAACGCCCTCTCCTGCAGTTTTCAGAGCCGTCTTTTCAGAATAATCTAAAAAATTTATAAAAAGTTCTGATAGTCTCTTGACAGCCGTTCTACGATAGGTTACATTATTAATGTAAGTATAATAAAGAAGAACTTCCTCGAAATGGCTCTTGGGAGGGTATTCGCGTCAAAAGGAATTCGCATTGCTTTTGAATCTGGCGTTGGGCAAGCGTTAGTATTGCGATTTTCAGCCCCTTGGTTCTTCGCCATAATCGAGATGGAAAATCATAAAAAGTACAGTCATGAGCGCTTCAGAAGAACATCATTCGGAATTTAATCCGTATCGAGTTTGGCTTGGGATTCCAGCTAACAAATTGCCTGCTGACCACTACAGCCTTCTGGGTTTGGAAACTTACGAGTCCGATCCGGAAGTTATTTCGTCTGCGGCGGATAAGGTTATGTCCTTTGTTAAAACGTTTCAGACTGGAAAATATTCACAGCAATCTCAACAGCTATTAAACGAAATATCGGCAGCGCGAGTCTGTTTGCTCAACGAGAAATCGAAGGCGGAATATGACGCACAGCTTCGCGCCAAGGAACAGGCTGGAGCCTCAAATATAGGCGCCGTCGCGCCTCCGCCTCCGGTTGGGGGA
>JAZQDP010000054.1:0-2812 GCA_045546875.1 Thermoguttaceae bacterium
TTCGCGAAGTTCGCAAAGTTTTAAAAACATGCGTTCTTTACGGCGTTAAAAATTAGGCTGCTGAGGACAGCCGCCAATCGAATTGCTCCGTGTGTAATCGTCAATCTTACCTATTTTCGCAACCCAAAATTTATCGCACCCTGGAAGAAGATATGTTTTCAAATTTAGTGTTGCACGAAAAGAAATGGGTTTAGTCCGGCTCGCGGTTATCTCTGGAGCTTCCAGTGGCGCGGTAGCACAGATTAATCCCCCATCGCAAACACAGTCCGCGCCCCGGTTTGCTAAAATCCGTGAACGGATAGTCCTTGATGTCAGATGAGATTCAATTCCAACGCCCTCAGTTGTTTTTCATTTCATCTCGCATCTGTTGTTCTGTCATGCGAATAGAGCGTTCGAAGGTCCAGTATTGCCAGAAGTAGTCCAGAACTCCGAGCGCCAGCAGTACGACGGTTAAGCGCCACAGAAGGCTCCAAATCAGAGCGTACATCTTTTCTGCGCTGACTAAAGGCGACGTCTGCGAAAAGGAGACGATTGACGTTAATTGTTCGCGGCAAAAGAAATACAGTATCAGGCACAGAACAAGCGTTTTGATAATCGCCATGAACGTGCGCCAAAAGTTCCGAACGCTAAAGATTCGTTTAAGCCCTTCAAGGGGGTTGACGTTGTTTCCGGTAACGATTTCCCGGTCAGGAGCGAAAAGAAATCGCCGTTGAGCAAAATGGAATATAACGGCTGACGCTATTGTCATGATCCAGAACGGAAGGGTCAGGGAGAGCCAGCGACCCAGAAGCGACCAGCAATCCAGCCGCAAGGCGTGCGAATCAGGAGCGTGGAAATCAGACGGATGGAACGTAAACGAGTCAATCATCTGCTCTTTTATTGCCGAGTAGATGCCGGCGCCTGTCATGTTCAAAGCAATTAACGCAAAGAGAAAGATTGCTGCTGAGAGTAAATCAGAACTGTACGCAAACTGTCCTTTCCGCTGGGCTTCCAGACGGCGCTTTGGGGTCGGTTCGTATTTGCGTTCCTCTGACATCGGGTTTGCAGATGGTTAAAATATCTTTTGCGGAAAATAACAACGAAACAATCGTTTTTTAGTACGCGGGCGTTATTTTATAGAAAAACCGAAAGTTGGTCAAGAACAAAATATTCTTCCCTGTTAACGCTTCCCGGCAATAAAAAAGCCGTCGTATAGAACGACGGCGTAAATTAAAGTTCAACAGAAACGCGGCAATTTATCGGACAGGATTACATCGGCGGAGGCGGAGGAACGTTTGCCCCGGACCCGCTTTCGATGAAAACCTGCGAGAACCACATAATACCTGCCAGATAGCGCAAAAAGAGCGTTACGCCCATAAACGCCAAGGTGTGAATCGCGGCAGCTCCCCAGTCCAGTTCAAAGAAACACATGCACATAAACGCTCCGAAAAAAGCGAGCGCTGTGGCGCAAATCCCCCACATCGCCGGCGTATGAGGAGTTAGCGTTCTGGTGAACATCAGGTACGTAATCGTTCCCCACATGCCGACGTAAACCAGCGAAATAACGGCGGTTCGCCAATAGAGTTCGAAGCCGTGGATGGATTCCAGCATCTCGTCTTTTTTGAGTACTGGATACAATCCTGCAACGATAACGGGAGTAACAACGCATAGCCCTGCGGCAGCAATGAGCCAGTTCTTGTTCAGGTCGAAAACTTTCCCCAGGATAATTGTTACGATTAACGTTCCTATGATTCCCAGAGCAATTACGATAGCTCGAATTTGATTGAACTTTTTAACGTCGCGTTCAAGCGGTTTGAGAACCAGCTTGCCTTTAGCGTTGCGTCCGCCGCTGGAAAACGATTCCCCGCCGTGAATTACAACTTTTTCTGCCTTCGGAACTTCGTTAGGAATGTGGATTATTGTCTTGCAGTATTTGCACGGACCGCTTTTGCCGGCAAATTTATCGCTGACAACAAACTTTTTGTGACAGCCGGGACAGGTTACAGTAATTGCCATGAGAAGCTATGAAAAGTTAGGAATGAGGGAACATTAAAGAGATCAGGAATACAGCAGACAACAGGTGCGAGATTAACTACTGCCTATTGCCTGCTGCCTACTGCCTTTTTAATTATTTCAGATTCTTTTGATCGAAGGCGTCAACCTTTTTCGCGGCGTCTTTGAGGAAATCGGCAAACTGCGGCAACGCGGAGGTAAACGCGGTGTTGAGGAACGTATCGACAGCGTCGAGAGCCATGGCTTCGCCCCAAATCATTGCGCCGAGGCACAAAACGTTGGAATCGTTGATGGTTCGGCACATTTTCGTTGCAAAAACGCTTTCAACAACCGACGCGCGAATGCCTTTGCATTTATTGGCGACAATCGACATGCCCATGCCGGTTCCGCAGAACAGGATGCCGTTTTCGCAGGTTCCGTCCTGAATGTACTTGCAGGCAATCGGAGCGGATTCGAAATACGGAATGTCGGGATTTTCAGCGCGGGCGCCAACGTCAATGACATCGTATCCTTTGCCTTTGAGGAAAGCGATAACAGCGTCTTTAAGCCCAACGGCAAACGGGTCAGCGGCTACAACGATTTTTTTACTCACGGTTTTCTCCTTTATGTTTGATTCTTGTAAAAAGGGTTCTTCGGCAATGGCTTCAGCCGCAGCGCCGGCAAGCGTTCCGACTGCCAAAGCTGCCGAGGCGGCAATAAATTTTCTGCGATCCATAGCAGACAACTCCAGCTAAAAAAGGAAACAGGACAAATGTTGACTTCGATGAAGTCAACTGTTTACCTCTATTTTATAAAATTGGAAAGAAAAAGAAAAGGGGGG
>JAZQDP010000055.1:0-6240 GCA_045546875.1 Thermoguttaceae bacterium
TTACATGACCGTATGGAAGGCAATTATGGTTATCCGACACGCGATCTTTTGCCATGCGGAAGACGCGAACGAAATCCTCATGTCCGGCGAAATTGAACTGGACGAATCCTATTTCGGTGGTCGCCGGAAAGGAAATCGAGGTCGCGGAGCCGCTGGCAAGGTCCCTGTTTTTGGAATCCTGACGCGTGAAGGAAAGGTTCACGTTGAGGTTGTTCCTAACGTCCAGGCACAAACCTTGCTGAATATTACTGTTAAAAAGGTTCGTCGTGGAAGTATTGTATATACTGATAAATATAAGGCTTACGACAGTTTAATGTTTTGTGGCTATCGCCATTTGAACGTGGATCATTCCTCCAAGTTCGTTGATGGAAAAGTTCACATCAATGGTTTGGAAGGCTTCTGGTCGTGGGCAAAGGAACGACTTTCCAAACACCATGGAATTTCGCCGAAACATTTTCCCCTTTACTTAAAGGAGCTGGAATTCCGATATAATCATAGGTTCGAATTGATATTTGAACAACTCGTGGCGTTTATGTCGGATTTTATTCCTGAACTCCCTGATGAAGCGGATCCTTCGCTCAGCTCAACCTCCCAACGGGAATGAAAATTCCCTTGCGGTTCTGCTTCGCTTGAATTTTATCGGACTTCGTTCGGAAATTTTTCTTAACACTTCGTTAAAAAATTTCCTCACTTCATCCGCTTCCAAATTCAGCGAAGCGACACCGACCGACGGGAATTTTATAACACCCGATTTATAGTTAAATTTCACCTTTTTTTAGTCCAAAAAACGATCAATTACCAATTTTTTTGTTACCTTGAATTATTTTCGAAATGTGATATAATAGATGTTAAGTTTGGTAACAAAATAATTATTAGAAGTAATATTATCCAACTAACCTTTTTATATAACAAAATATAATGAAGTACGAAATCGGTTTGGATCTTGGGGTGCAAAGCATCGGTTGGGCTGTTAAAGTTGGAAACAAACTCGTTAAATTGGGCGTACATTGTTTTGACAGTGGAACTGGCACAGCGGACGATATCGCAAAAGGAAAAGACGAATCCCGCAACGCTGCCAGACAAGCTGCCCGTTCCTTGCGTCGACAGACTCAGCGACGAAGTCAACGCTCCGTTGCCGTTGCAAGAGAACTCCAAAAAGCAGGGCTTTTCCCAACGGTTGACGAAAAAGGCGTTCCATATAACGTCGCTCGTTCAGAAGATCGAGATCGATTGATTAAAGAGCTTGACTGGGATTTCTTCAGTAAATTCATCAACGAGGGCGATCGCGTTGAAGCGCAGCTTCTGCCTTATTTGCTTCGCGCTCGCTCGCTTGACAAAAAACTTGAATCTTTCGAATTGGGACGCGTCTTTTATCACATTTCCCAACGACGCGGTTATCTGAGCAATCGAAAAGCCGTTAAAGAATCCGAACAGGGCGAAGATGAAGAAGGCAAAGTCAAAGCCGGGATTTCTGAGCTGGATTCTAAAATGAAAGAAATGGACTGCCGAACCTTGGGAGAATATTTTTCCAAAATCGACCCGGAGGAAACCAGAATTCGTCAACGATATACGTCTCGGCAAATGTATCTGGACGAGTTTGAGGCGATATGGAATAAACAAGCGCAATTTAATCCGCTCTTGACGGAGAGCGTCAAAGAGAAGATTCATCACGCCATTTTCTTTCAGCGACCGTTAAAGTCCATGCGAAACAAACTGGGGAAATGCGAATTGGTTCCTGGAAAACGCCGCGCTCCGATCGCATGTATGGAATTCCAGCGTTTCAGATATTGGCAAAAACTATTGGATTTGAAGTATGATTCAAATGGCTATTGGCAGGAACTTATGCCAGAGGAACTTGATTTGCTTGCGAAAGAACTGGAATTAAATGAATCGCTGACCTTTACGGAAATTAAATCGCTCCTCGGTCTGAAACGAAACGTAAAAATCAACCTGGCAGAAGGCGGAGAAACAAAAATTCGTGGGAACGTAACAGCCGCCCGACTTCGAAAAGCTCTTCCGGATCGCTGGGACGCGATGTCTGAAAAACAACAGGACGATCTGGTAAACGAAATCCTCCAGTTTGAACGCGAAGACGCTTTAGCCAAGCGGTTAATAAAAGTCTTTCAGTTTACGGCAACTGAAGCGCAAACGGTTGCTGCAACGTTCCTCGAAAACGGTTGGGCAATGTACAGCAAAGCCGCTCTTGGAAAACTTCTCCCATATATGCGTGAAAATCAAAAACCGTTTTCAACCGCGGTAAAAGAAATCTTTAACATCCAAAAGCAGCAAAAACAAATATGGGATTTCCTTCCGCCGGCGGAAATTGCAATGGGACAAATTCGCAATCCCGTTGTAACCCGAACGCTGACAGAATTACGAAAAGTCGTCAACAGTATTATTCGACACGCACAAAAAGAAGGATGGGGCAATAAAGACGGCAAGCCAAACAGAATATTTATCGAACTGGCTCGCGATATGAAAAAAAGCCGCAAAGAACGTGAAAAGGATTTTAATAATAATCGGAAAAATGAAAAAGACCGAGAAAACGCTCGTGTAAAGATTATTAAAGAAGCAGGGATTCAAGAGCCAAAACCAAACGACATTCTTAAGGTTTTGTTGGCTCAAGAGTGTAACTGGCAATGCCCCTATACAGGGAAAACCATTACCATGAAAAATTTGTTTGGCGCTCATCCACAATTTGACATCGAACATATTTTGCCCTTTAGCCGCAGCTTGGACAACTCTTTTGCCAACAAAACGCTCTGCGACGCTAAGTATAATCGGGACGTCAAAAGAAATCAAACGCCTTACGAATGCGCCAGCGGATCTCCTGACGAGTATCATCAAATGCTTGAACGCGTTAAACGCTTTACAGGCGGTTCTTCCGGACGTGGAGGGAACGCGAAACTGCGTCGGTTTCAAATGACTGAAATTCCTGATGGGTTTACCACTCGAGTTCTTAACGACACCAGATATATCAGCCGTTTGGCTTGCGATTATTTGGGAATGTTATACGGCGGTCAAATTGACAGAACGGATTCCGAAAACGATTCCGATATCGGAACGCGCCGCATTTTTGTCTGTACAGGGCAGGCGACTGCCTGGGTCAGACGCGAATGGGATCTAAACAAAATTCTTAACGATGGCGACGAAAAAGAACGAGTTGACCACAGACATCACGCTGTCGACGCCGCGGCGATTCTCTTTTGTACGCCAGAAGTTGTTCGTCTGCTCGCCTCCGCTGCGGAAAGAGCTGAAGAGCTTAACGATAAACGCCGACTTTTCCTTCGCGGAGAGATTGAAAAACCGTATCAGGGCTACTGGGACGACGTTGCCGCTCTAGTTGATGAAATCAACGTTTCTTATCGCTGCAATAAAAAGGTGTCTGGTTCGCTGCATAAGGAAACAAACTACAGTAAAGCGCATATCGAAATTGATCCTAAAACCGGGAAGGAAATTGAGTATCGCTATCTGAGAAAACCGTTGGCGTCAATGTCTGTTAACGAAATAAAATGTATCGTTGACCCTGTAATAAGAGAAATAGTTCTCGAAAAACTGGAACGATTGGGCGGCAAACCCAAAGCCTTCGCTGACGAGAATGAACTGCCTTACCGGATTGTAAAATCCAAAGATGGAACACAAAGACTTGTCCCAATTAAAAAGGCGCGATATCGTCAGGTAATAACCGTTAAAAAGATCGGCAAGAATGCTAACGAACGCTTTGTCGCTACTGGCGGCAACCATCACATGGAAGTCTTCGCCGTTCTGGATAAAGACGGACGCGAAACTAAATGGGTTGCTGATACTGTTACCCTTTTTGACGCCTACCAAAGGCTCGTTAATCATCAGCCCATTGTTAATCGCGACCACGGTCCAAGTACAGTATATAAATTCACGTTGTATAAAAATGAATTTCTGCTGTATACCACGCCGGACGGAACTACAGTCTTAAAACGCATATACAAATTTAGCGGTCAAGAAATTGGCTGGGGAGATCATAACGATGCTCATCCAGCCGCAGAAGTAACTTCGATGTCCGGTAATAGACCTAAAATAAACTCATTGCGAGGTCGCGTCCAAAAGGTTACTGTCGATTGTTGGGGCGATATTCATCCCGCCAACGATTAGCCCATAATCATTCAGGCAGACGATATTGTACGATTGCAAAATCAATTATCGTCTGCCTGGCTTTCCTCTTGTGGATTTGATTTTTGTAAATTCGATATTTGGACAAAAGGCAATTTTTCCGGCAGAGCCAGATATTTCTTCTGACCGCAAAAAACGGCAACCAATGACGCTGTTGTTCTGCTTGCCGTCTCAAATATGTTTTCTTGACGACCGCCGACAATGTATCTGCTGTTTATAGCCTCAATGAGCGTTCTTTTAACTTCCGTTGTTATCCCTTCTGATAATTGATTTGAATTCCACATTCGCCATACCGCGTTGTCTACGACAGGGCGAAAAGGTTCCATCAAATCGTCAGCCAGACAAAAGGCGTTGTACTTGTTATGATGGAACAATCCTAACGATGGGTTTAGTCCGGAAGATACAATTGCTCGAGTAACCAGACTGCGTAAAATCGCATAGCCGTAATTCAATGCGGAATTGATAACGTCTTTGCCATCGCAGTCTCTGGTAAACTTCGGAACGCGAAACAGCTTCGACCAGTATCGCCGCGCCGCCCGCCCTTCAATATTTGTTTCATCTCCCGATTTTACCAACGCCGCCATCTTTCCCATAGCGTAATCTTCCTGATAAATAGCCAATAAATTCTGAGACTGCCCCTGAATTTTGGCGCAGACAATTTGCTTCCACAACCGTTTTTGCGTCGGCAACGATACGCTTGCCTGTTCCTTTACGTATCTTGACTGAAGATGATGCCCGCTAATCGGCGCCATCATTCCTACCGGCATTTTGCTCTTGTCGCAGACAACGATAGTCGCCCCACACTCCATCAACAAATCCAAAACAGATTTCGTCAATTGGATCAAATACCCGGAAAGAATAATAACAGCTATTTCTTCAGTTGGAATGGAATGGTTCTTGCCATCCGCCTCCTCAATAATCAATTGCCGATTTCTAATGCTAAGCGACTGAGTCTGGTCTGAAAAATCAATTATACGATTCATTTATAGTTTTATTCTGTTAATGAAACATTCTAAAAATTTAAAATAATAATCGCGCGATTTTAAGATTTCACATAATAGTGATAGAAAATCAAAAGTGTTCATCAAACACCCTGTCTATATTTTAATTAAATTGCGTTATTCTTCTATCTTTGCATCGTAAAAATATTTTCTGATTATAATAATATTTGAAGGTAAGGTAGTTTATAACCAAGTTGGCTTTCCATTTGATTAAAAGAAATATTAATGCCCCGCCGCGAATTAATTAATTCATCGTATTCATCCATGTGGTTAATTGCAATGTTTGATTTGCCAGTCGTAACGAAAAAAGAACGTAAGGCTGCTGCAAAATTCCGTAAAGAACTTTTGAAAGATGGGTTTTCAATGCTTCAGTATTCTGTCTACGGACGCTACTGCGCCAGCGAAGCCGCCGCAAAACCTCATCGCGATACTGTTGTCGCTGCCCTGCCGCCAACAGGACAGGTAAGAATTATTGCCATTACAGAAAGGCAATTTGAAAAAATGGAAAATTTTGTCGGAAAGAAACCTGCCTCAATTGCTCCTGAAGAGATTTCAGAGCAACTGACTTTCTTTTGACGTTTTTATTTGCCCTAATTTTTATTGAATAAAAAGAAAAACCCGTAGAAATCATAAAATTTCTACAGGTTTTCTTCTGCAAGCTCTTTGTTTGCTTCAGGTTATAGGAAATGAATTATATCAGATCGACGATTCCGCACAACCCATAGCCATGTCTTTTCTCTCTTTTTCTTTCTCTTCATTATATCAGATCGACGATTCCGCACAACCCATAGCTACATTTTGCAGAAACGCTCCAGCACGTCATTATATCAGATCGACGATTCCGCACAACCCATAGCCCAGCGCCCCAGCCTGATACGTCGTAACGATTATATCAGATCGACGATTCCGCACAACCCATAGCTGTAATGCCGCCCGCGAAGACGTCCGTCGTATTATATCAGATCGACGATTCCGCACAACCCATAGCCAAGGCTGGTATATATTTTAACGATTAACCATTATATCAGATCGACGATTCCGCACAACCCATAGCTGTACAACCATACTCATTGCTGGTATTACATTATATCAG
>JAZQDP010000056.1:0-6527 GCA_045546875.1 Thermoguttaceae bacterium
GTATCAGTAATAATAACATTATATTTTAATACTTGATAATTTAGGTAATACTCAATATACCGTTAGAGTCAAAAATTGCATATTCATTATAAATGCACTTGTTCTTGACTGACAAACGAGTTTACCTGGCTAAAATTGCCAAATTTCACAATAGTTAAGACGAATACAAAGCGTTTTTCATAGTTTATAGAGCCAATATAACTTTACAACTTGCTGAGTGTGCAGGGAGACTCATTATGACAAAAAAAGACATTGTTCGCACAATTGCGGATAAAACTGAAATGCCCCAGTTGAAGGTCAAAACAATTGTTCAGCTTACCTTTGAAACGATTTGCGAACTTTTAGCTCAGGATGGACGCTTGGAATTGCGAAATTTTGGCGTTTTTGAAGTTCGAACGCGTCGTGCGCGTAAAGCTCGCAATCCAAGAACTGGAGAAGCCGTCGATTCGCCCGAAAAACGAGTTATCGCCTTCAAGGCAGGAAAAATGATGGAAGACAAAGTCCAGAAATAAATCGTTATCCTTTGCATCGGCAACTTGAAGCAATTCGTTTGTTCCTGTCGGGAAGTTATCGAAAAAATAGAACGTTTATAAAAATTTACTGGAGAAAGCCAATAATTGAGCCGATAATAACAGAGTAGTTAAGAATTATATAAGGTTTTAGAGCCATGAAGATTGATTAATCTGACGGCTAAACCTTGAACATCAATACGCGCTTTATCTCACAGAGGAGAAATAGATCATGCGCAAAATTATCCTGTTATTAGTTTTGAGTTTTACATTACTTGGTTCAACCGGTTGTATCATCCCTGCATATAGCGGCGACCCGAAACAACGTACAACTGAATTGCTTAATACATCAGAAAACCTCCGTTTGGTTCGAGATGAATGGCAACGATTTTGGTTATTGGATCAGCCAAGTCACGCTACGCCTATTCGTACTCATGGAGGCATCCTCTAACGGAGCCGGTTTACTGGATATTCTGGAATTGTTTAATCCCATGGAAGGGAAGCAGGATTATTATGTCTTGACTTTTCCAGAGGCGCATTGATACATTAAAGCCCTGCTACTCCTCAGCAGGGCTTATATTTTTGTTAAGTTGCGAGTATTATTGAGCTGTTAGCTATTAGCTGCTAGCTGTTAGCTTAGAGACTTGGAGTCCTTAGCGTTAACTATTAAAGTCTGAAGCCAAAAACAAAAAGCTAGAGGCTAGGAGCTAGAAGCTAGCGACTCCAACTCCTAACTCCTAACTAATTCTGTGACTCCGTTTGAAGAAGAACCCATCAGCCGTTTGCTTTGGAAATACTGCATTCCAGCAATGATTGGAATGGCGGTTCAGGGCGTTACAAATATAATCACGGGGATTTTTCTTGGTCGCGTTCTGGGACCGGAAGCTGTCGCGGCAGTTCAGTACGCAACGCCGTTTCAGGTAATTACGATAGCGTTTGGAACTCTGGTCGGCATCGGCTCGTCGGCTTTGGTTTCTCTTCGGTTAGGAAAGAAAACCCATCAGGAGGCGGAAGAGGCGATGGGGAACGCGTTGATTCTGACGCTGACTCTCTGCTCAATCGAAATTATCCTCCAGCTTATTTTTCTTGCCCCGTTACTGAGATTGTCCGGGGCGCAGGGCGAAGTTTTCAATATGGCGTGGACGTACACGTTTATTACCGTCGCCAGCTCGATTTTCGCCAATCTCGGATTTGGGTTTAACAACATCATCCGGGCAGAAGGGAACCCGCGCGTGGCGATGAACTCTGTCATAACGGTCGCGCTGTCGTCGGTGGCGCTCAACTGGCTGTTTATCGTTTGGCTCCAGTGGGGAGCCGTTGGGGCTGGGCTGTCTGTTGCCATTTCCAACCTGATTCTGGCGGTTTGGGTCATGGGATTTTTCTTCACAAAGAAGAGTCTGCTCCGATTCCATTGGGATACTCTTCGGCCGAGAAAGAGAACGGTTTTGCCGATACTGCGAATCGGCTTGGCGCCGTGGACTATGCAGGCGACAGCGTGCATTCAAGCGGCGGTGCTGAACTATCAGCTCAGCCATTTCGGAGGTCAGGACGCAGTCGCAATCATGGGCGTCGTGATTCGCGTTTCGTTAATTGTGTTTATGATCATTACCGGACTGTCACAGGGAGCGCAGCCGATTATCGGGTACAATTACGGCGCAGAACAATGGCGCCGGGTTCGTCAGGCGTTTGGCGGGGCGATTGTCGGCGCGACTGTTATTTCAATGCTGGGGTTTGCGATTATCATGCTCTTCCCCCGCGAGGTTATGAGTATTTTTCTCACGGAAGAACATCAGCATTTGCTCGACGACGGCGTTCCGGCGCTGCGAATCTGTTTGCTCATGATGGCGACGTCCGGATACCAGATTGTCAGCGTCTCGTATTTTCAGGCGATCGGTCGCCCCGGCTTTTCCATCTTCCTGACGATTATGCGCCGATTGGGATTCCTCACGCCGCTGCTGCTTATCCTGCCGCATTTCTGGTCGATAACAGGTTGCTGGAGCGCTTACGCTATTGCCGACGGCGCTGCGGCTATCGTCATTGCGATTCTTATCGCTTGGGAAATGGGTCGCCTTACCGTTCAGCCGCAGTCAGAAGAACTTAAATCTGAAAAGACGCTGATAAATATTTCGGAAGACTTGTATTAATTCTTCCTCAAGAAAAATTTTCCTCGCCCCTCTTGTTTTTTCTTTTTCAATCAGATATATTAATAATTAGCGTAATAGTCATTTCGGAAACTTTTAACAGAATAACTGACATGCGACATAATTTACCCTCCCTTTTGACGTTGGCGGTGCTGACGTCGTTGTTATGGATAACAAACGTTCAGAGCGCGGAGCCGTCCAATCCCAATCTGGCGCGGCGCGCGACGGCGTCGGCGTCGTCTGAATACGCGGATTATCATTCTGCGTCCAAGGCGATTGACGGTCAGATTGCCGCTCCCCGTTCCGGCGATGCAGGGAAAGCGTGGTGTACGCTCGGCGAGAAAGCGCAGGGAAAAGCCGACTTCACTCTGTCGTGGGACAAGCCTGTCGAGGCATCGGAAATTGTCTATTTCGGACGCGCGGGCGCAGGATACATTGACGAAGGGTTCAAGGACGTCGAAGTTTATCTTGACGATTCCTCAACGCCTGTTCTCAAAGCTCAGCTCAAGCCAAATGCGTTGCCGCAGCGGCTGGACTTTCCCAAAACGACGGTGAGTTCCATTACGTTGAAGTTCCTGTCGGATTACGGGCGCCCGAACTCCGGCGCGGCGGAAATTATGGTCTTTGCCAGCCCGCTTTCAGAAACGGAACTCGACGACCTGGCTCCGTACATTTCCAATCCGAACCTGGCGCGGACGGCAACGGCGTCGGCGACGTCTGAGTATTCCAGCGACTATTCCGCTCCCAAGGCGATTGACGGTCAGATTGCTGCGCCGCATGCTGGCGATGAAGGGATAGCGTGGGCGATTAACGGCGAAAAGGCAAAGGGGAAAGCCGACTTCACTCTCAAATGGAAAGAACCGGTTGACGCCTCGCAGATTGTTTATTTTGGCCGCGTTGGCGCAACTTATGAGGACGAAGGATTTAAGGACGTCGAAGTTTATCTCAACGGTTCCCAAACGCCGGTTCTCAAAGCGCAGCTCGAGCCAGGCGCAGGCGCGCAGCGACTGGACATTCCCAAAACGTCTGTTACATCAATTACATTGAAGTTCCTTTCCGACTACGGACGCCCCAACTCCGGCGCGGAAGAGATTATGGTCTTTGCCAAACCCGCGACAGACGTCCAGCTTAAAGGAGCGGTTCCCCCAAATCTGATAGATGAATTTGTCGAATCCGTTCTTCCGGACGAGATTGTTTTCTGCACTCGGAAGCACAAGTCCGAACACTGGTACGCCAATTTCGGCTACTATGCCGACAGCGTCTATCATAAACCGTACCACAACAATTCCGGCGGGGCGCTGTACGCATACAACGTCAAAACGAAAAAGCTTCGCACTATTTTTGAAGACAAAGGCGGCATGATTCGAGATCCCAACGTCCATTACGACGCCCAAAAGATTCTCTTTTCCTACTGTCCGTCCGGGAAAGACAATTACAGCCTGTACGAAATCAACATTGACGGCACAGGATTAAAGCGGATTACCGGCGCAGGGGAAGATACGCCGCTGAAACTGCCGGAAGGCGTAGCGCCCGACACGACGCCCGGCTGGCGCATGCAAGCGAAATGCAATCTCAATACCCGCGATTTCTCGCCCCCCGGCTGGGACGATTACGAAGCGACGTATCTGCCGGACGAATCTATCGTCTTCTGCTCGACCCGCGCCAAGCGTTACGTCGGCTGCTGGCTGACCCACGTCGGCACGATTTACAAATGCAATCCGGACGGCTCCAACATTCACATGCTTTCCTGTAACGTCGAACAGGACAACACGCCCTGGGTTCTCAATAACGGTCAAATCGCGTACATGCGCTGGGAATACGTCGACCGCTCTCAGGTCAACTATCATCATCTTTGGACGATGAACCAGGACGGCACGCGACAGATGGTTCTGTTCGGAAATCTGTATCCCGGCGGCGTGTTTATAGACGCCAAACCGATTCCCGGCTCGCAGAAAATCATCTGTTCCAACAGCCCGGGACACGGCATGACGGAGCATTACGGCAGAGTGGCGATTCTCGACCCGACCGGCGGACCCGATAAACGGGAATCGATGCAAAACGTTACAAAATCCGCAAATTACTCTGACCCGTGGGCGTTTGACGAAGAGCATTTTATGGCGGCGTCAAACGATAAAATCGTGATTATCAACAGTCTGGGGCAAGAGTCCGTTCTGTTCCGTCTGCCGGAAGAACTCCGTCAGCAGGGATACAAGGTCAACGAACCGCGTCCTTTGATGGTTCGTCAGCGCGAACGCGTTATCATGAACCAGACGGACTATACAAAAGATTACGGTACGCTTGCCATGGCGAATCTGTACAAAGGACGTAAAATGCAGGGCGTCAAGCCGGGAACGGTTAAGAACCTGCTCATTTACGAGACGCTGCCCAAGCCGATTCACTACACCGGCGGAACGGAAATGATGTCGATTTTCGGCACCTTTACGCTCGAACGTCTTTTGGGAAGCGTCCCGGTCAGCGAAGACGGTTCTGCGTACTTCAAACTGCCAGCCAACCGACCGGTTCTGTTCCTCGCCATGGACGAGAACGGGCATTGCGTTAAGAGAATGCACTCGTTCGTTTCCGTCATGCCAGGCGAAAACACAACCTGTATTGGCTGTCACGAAGAGCGAACGCTCACGCCCACCGGCGACGACCGGGACAAGCTCTTTAAGATCATGCACAACAACAAACCCTCGGAAATTCAGCCCGTTGCGGACATGAAAGATCTCGGACCGGACTTCCACGGCGTTTTCGACTTCCCCCGCGACGTTCAGCCGATTCTGGACAAACACTGCGTCAACTGTCACAATTCCAGACGGGAAGACGGCGGCGTCAACCTGTCCGGACACTGGACTCCCATGTACACCATCAGCTATACGCATTTGACGTGGTACAAGCTTTTGGGCGACAACCGAAACCGGGCGGTGAGCAACTTCGAGCCGTACGAAATCGGGACGGGTTCCAGTCGGCTTGTCAAGCTGATTGAAGAAGGGCATCAGGGCGTTAAAATGCCGCCGGAAGAACAGGCTGTAATTCGATACTGGATTGACGCTGGGGCGAACTTCGCCGGCACGTACGCTTCGGAAGCCTCGGGCGGCGTTGGCTATTACATGGCGAACATCCCCGTCTGGAACAAGCAGACGTGGCCGGAACAGGTCGCCATGCGCGACGCGATTTCCCGCCGCTGCGACTGTTGTCACGCTCAAACGGCGAACGATAAAAAACGGGGCAAATACGACATTTACGTCGATAACTATTCGCCCGATAATCCGAGAACGCGAACGGACTGCACCGTCGCTCACGACTTGTGCGAAGGCAACGCCCGCTATTCCCGCATGGAAATTTTCGACCTGTCGTACCCGGAAGAGTCGAAGGCGCTCCTGGCGTCGCTGAGTAAATCCGCCGGCGGATTGGGTTCCTGCGAAGCGAAGTCCGGCAAACCGGTTTTCGAGTCCACCGACGACCCGGATTACCAGACGATTCTCAAGGGCATTCAGCGCGGGCGCGACTACATCCTCAACGAGGACAACCGGTATTCCATGATTTATGCCGACAAGAACAACGGAGAAACGCCGTTAAAGTTCAAACCGCGCTGGGCGTACTTGCGAGAGATGATTCGTTACGGCGTTTTACCCGTCGACGCCGACCCGACTGCGACGTACAACCCCTTCACGCTGGACGAACAGTACTGGCGCTCCTTCTGGTTTGTGCCGGAAAAGGCAGTAGGCAATAGGCAGTAGGCAATAGGGGTTGACGCTTCGCGCTGCTCATTGGTTATGCGCAGGTCAGTCCGCACACGGGCGGCGAGGCGCCGCTCCCAATCCGCGCTGCCGCGCGCCTGCCAATAATCGCTCCCGTTGGTCGCTTTGATTTATAT
>JAZQDP010000057.1:0-1505 GCA_045546875.1 Thermoguttaceae bacterium
TACGCAAATATTTTGACACGTATCTTTTTGCCGTATTTTCGGTTTTAATCAGCATTTCATAGGACTTGATGTTCATATAAGTATTATACATCAGTCCAGAAAACAATCAATTACCAAAAACTTTAGTAAGGAAAATGCAAGCGACCAACAGGAGCGATTATCGGCAGGCGCGCGGCAGCGCGGATTGGGAGCGGTGTCTCGCCGCTTGCTAATTGCCAATTGCTAATTGCTAATTTGACTCAGCTTAAACCGCACAGCCACGACGGACTGTTTGTCTTCGCCGGGCTGGTATTTGACGTACGTCAGAGCCAGAACGGTTCCGTCCGGCAGGACGTGCAAGCCGGGATATCCGCAATCCCAGCCGGCATACGATTGGATAAGTTTGATTCTGAACTGCCCTGCTCTGCCAGACTTAATATCGTCGTACGTCCCGACCCAGGCGACAAACGACCCCAGCGTCGAGCTGCCCGGCGCTGTATCGCGAAAGGCGACAATCAGTCTGCCGTCCGGCAAGTAGGCGGCAACATGCCGATGTCCGGTCAAGCCCCAGCAGGTCGGTTCCGGCTCCGACCACGTCTGCCCTCCGTCCTGACTGAACATTTGGAGAGCGCGTCTATTCTCTCCTCCGCCGGTTCCCTTGTTCTCACGCATTAAACAGCAAAGCTCTTTCCCGTCGGGCGACCAGAACGCACACGGCTCACAGGCGTCTTTTCCGTCAACGGACGCGACCACTCGCGGTTCAGACCACGTAAACCCGGCGTCGGACGTCTCCGACTGCAGCGCTTCCAAATGGCGGTTTTTGCAGCTTTCCCCGTTGAGAACTTCGCCGGTGTCGAGGTTGACGCAATGATGGAACAAGCCGATGTAACAGCCGTCCTGAACTCCGGGATTTTTCGGGACGACGCTGCTAAACGCCATGACGTTTTTAAATCCCAGCGACGGCATGACCCGCCACGTTTTGCCCTCGTCGGCGCTAACAACCCGGGCGATTTTTGGCTGTGCGGAAAAGACCCAGACATACGCCTTTCCTTCTTTATTTACAAGCCGATACACGCTCGGGCAGTTGACGTGAGTTTGGTATTCCGCCGGGAACCGATCGTCGACGCGCGTCCACGTTTTCCCGCCGTCGTACGACAGAGCCGCCGGACCGGCATGCCCGCCGTGTCCCAGGGTCCAGACGCACAAAATCGTCTTCCCGTCTGGAAAGAGAACAGACGTCGGGTGCCCCTGATAAACCGTCTTCGTTCCCTGAGCGATAACGATCTGCCGGGCGCCGTCGAACTCGGAAACGTCCTTAATCGGCAGATCCGGCTCCGCGGCAAAAGCCGACGTCCAGTTCAAAACTGCTAATACCAATATGATATACAAATTGTTACAACCGCGCATGGCGTTTCCTCTTTTACGGACTTGAAAATACATCAAGTTTGATTTATCTGAATCATAGCGCTTCTTTGAATTAAATGCAAGCGGGGGCGGGGGTGCGATAAATTTTGGGTTGCGAAAAT
>JAZQDP010000058.1:0-2580 GCA_045546875.1 Thermoguttaceae bacterium
ACCTTTCTGTTCCTCGTTTGTTATAAACCCCAGAGCTAAAGCCAACTGATTTGCCGTTTCTTGTCCAACATTGCAAATATCGGCAGCAATTTTTCCGTATCTGTCGTGACAGAACACGTCTTTGTTCATGGCAAGTAGCGAGGTCTTTTGCTGAAAGACCGGAACTTTAACTTGCGGAAACTTGCCTTTAACCGGATGTTGATGCTCTCCAGTCAGAGCGCAAATGGGCAGTTTTTCAACATCTATTCCAGCCTGTTCTGATTCAATCTGTACAAGTAGCTTCCTAAAAGCTTCTCGGGACAATTCAATCCCATCTCCTACAACGTTGAAATAAATCCAAATCTCCTCACTTTTATCCCATGAGTCTGTCTTTGGGTTATATTTTCCAAGAAACAGTTTTATTGCCAAACCAGCTTTTATTCGTCCTTTACGAACAGCCTCAACAATAGCATCAATAAAACTGTGGACTTTTTCTCGAATGGTTTGCTCCTTATCCGTTGCTGACTTTTTAAGAGCTTCCACCAAATGATAAACTGGGTTGACGTCCACTAACCGATCGCCAAATATCTCTGACACAGACTGAGCCGCTGACGTCCACGATTTTTCAAACTTTTTCAATATTTGAGAATCGTCTGTAACTTCGTATGCAAAGCAATCGTTTTTAATCATTGAAATAAATTCTTCAAAAACAGAGTTTTCCAGCTTCTGAAGTTCCTCTTTTTTTCTTTCTTTGGATTTTCTAATTATAAAATCCTTATAGTTTGCGATAAACGATTGCGGCAACGACTTCGGCTGAATCAACGGACCAAAAATCTTTGAAGCCGGAAATGAAAGCTGGTTATCTGGATTATACCGCCATTTGTTTTGGGTAGTTCCGATTGACTTGATTTCCAAGGAACAATCTTCGCCAACAATAACCGTAATACCGTCCCTTTGAGAAAAGTCATTTATATCCGGATGCCCTGTTAATTGCTGTCCCGATTGGACTAAGGATTTCTTTAACGAATACAATTCATTTAGCATAGCGAATCACCCCCTTCTTTATTTAGGATAGATCAACACTCCATTTTCAATTTTGACGTCTTGACGAAAGGTCGGATTTACTTTCCCAAATGCGTCCTTATCAAAGACTCTCAAAAGCATGGAATTGATCGTCTCGTTTATTGATTCATCGGGCTGACTTTCTGGACGCAGAGGACCGAAATAATCAGGCGTAAACTCCTTTTGTCCCAAAAACGGCGTAGAATGAAGACGCCCCTGCTTCAACCGGCGGTTGAACAAGTCCTGAATATGATGTTTGTTATTATGAGATTCCAGATACGGCTTATATTTCACATCTGTGGGTTCGATGACATCCGCCTCGCCAAAAATCTGATAACAGACGTCAATTAGAATCATACAGTAATACTGATACGGATTCCCGTCAGAGAAAGACTTGTCCTTTCTTAACGGTCCGTTATAATTGACGCAGTACCGATGATAAACGATTGGTCGGCAAATATGAACCTTTACCGGACGAATAAAAGCCGTTTTCATCCAAGCAACAGACGACAATATTCCACAACACGCAGAATATGTTGGTGCGGGATACGATACAAACGACGATCCAGAATCCGGGCGGGTAAACATTGCCGCCGGTCCGGATATTTCACAACTTACAGGATATGTCTTGTTCATGTTCTTGTACTTTAAGTTAAATGTTTAATTTGTAATATATACCATTCCGTTTTTTTTGCAATAGGGGGGTAAACGAAATTTTAAATTATTTTTGGAAATTTCTTGGTTAATCATGAGTTCATTAAAATGTCTTGTCATTTTTACCAATATATGCTAATATCGGAAAGCTTTTAATACAAGAACTACTATCTATCTAAAGATGATAATTCCTATATTGAAATAGCAAATAATTATGTCGCACGCTTTGCGCGTGCGTGGATTGAAATTTGTTACTTTTGAGTTTGAATGTCTTAATCTTGTATTTAAGCTCTGGGGAAGTCAGGTTTATCCTGATTTCCTCAGTTTTTATATATGAATCTATTCAAACCGTTCTTTCAAAGTCAACTCGTTATCAATATATGCGTACGCTGTGATAAAATTCAGTGTTGACCTTTCCCACAATTCTGATTTCCCGATTATGAGATTATTATAATCGTTAAAAAAGGGATAACAAGACAGGTACGACAGGCGCTGTCATACCTATTTCGAAAAAATAGAAAAAATGTCAGATATTTTTTAAATGTTACGCCATTTTCTTTATATGGCGCTAAGAAGAAAAAGGTACGCCCGCGAACAGCGCTCAACCATGTATAATTGTTCGTTAAAAGCAATCGACGGGAGCTGCATCGGTTTAGGAGAGCCACGGGTGAGAGTGTGAAACGCAGCGCCCCCTCGCCGACTTGAAAAAACTTTCGCTCGCCAGCAAAACTGGCTCCCTGTTATAGAAGTTTTTTCAAGTTAAATATACTGAAAACACTTGAGTTTTTCCTATGTTAAGCCTCTAGCTGCTAGCTTCTAGCTATTAGCTTGATAAACCTGATTCGTGTGGTATCGCAAGAAATAGGGATAACCAAGCTAGCGGCT
>JAZQDP010000059.1:0-2021 GCA_045546875.1 Thermoguttaceae bacterium
TTTTATAAAGGGGCTGTTATTGTACTCGTTTTCCAGATTGTTAAAGTCGTTTTGAAAATTCATTGACGATTGCATGGCAAATCCACGGAACTGTTTTGTCAATGACGGGGCGTTAAATCCCCAGAGCAGTCGTCGCCCCAACAGATCAACGCAAACCAGCGACGAATTGGAAATAGGGCACAATAACCTGCCGTCCTGATAAATTGGCGTCAGGTTGTACATGCGTTCAATATACGTTTGCTTCGCTTCTCCCAAGGTTTGAGACCACAGCGCCTTGCCGGTTTTAGCGTCCAGTTCGTATAACACAATTGTAGCGTTTGTTGTTTCGCCGAGGATGTACAAACGATCGTCTTTTATTAACGGAGCGCCTAAAAAGACGGTGTTTTCAAGCGATTTGTCGGCGCTGAACCCGTACCCGGTCGTGGACGACCCGGAGTGCCAGTTGAGCTTTCCGGTTTTGATGTCGTAAGCCGCTAACCGGTTTGTGGTAAACTCTTGCTGAGAAGCGCCGCCGACAATAATTATTCCGTTGCCGACAGAGGAGTTTGATGCGGAAAGTCTTTTAGAGAAGTTGTCTTTCCAAATATCCTCAATGACGTAAACCTGATTGTTGTCAGCGCGAACGGCTCCGTATGTGAAGTCGTATTTTAACCGGACGCCAATTGCGTAGAAGAGGAAGTTGCCTACATTTCTTCGTTCGGCATCTCCGGCGCACTTGTCCCATTTTCTTTGAATTTCAGAGAAGAAGTCGGCTGACGAATTCCAAAGCAGTTTTCCCGTCTGGATGTCAACGGCAGACAAACCAAAAAGCGTTCTGACAAAGACGGTGTTTCCTTTTACTGCCGGTTCAAAAACGCACAGATTTACATTGTAAAAATTTGAAGATGCAGTATTTTGCGAGATTCTGTCGTTAAAAGCTTTGAGCAGAGCTTTTGACACCGGGTTGGAATACATCGGAACAGACCATCTCGGCAGCGCGTACGGTTCTGCGGACGGATAAGGGCAATTGTTTGCCGCTCGCTTAACGGAAAACGCAAGAAGGTTCTTTTCCAGAGCTTCCATACTATCGAAGCCGGTTATTTGCTTGCCTTCTATTGACCAATCGACGCGCGACAACCGCTGTCGCAATTGAACTACCTGTTCGCGTCGGAACGGCTCGTTTCCAGAAAGAATAATGCTGTTGAGCCACATAACCGAAAACGCCGGTTCAAAGGTTCGGCTGGCGTTAGGCGCTTTGGCAAGATTGTCAAACGTCGTCATGGCGGCGGTGGCGTTGCCGTCGTTAAGCAGGATAATTCCAGACAGAAAGGCGGCTTTATAACCCGCTTTAGTGTGATAATATTTTTGACTAACGATCAGAAGCTGCTCTAAACTGCCGGCATTAACCGCGGCGTCAAGAGCCGTTTGCGCTTCTGCTCCGACAATCAATTCTGACGCCTCTCTCATCTCTTCCGGGGCGCGAGCTAAAATATTTTGAATGTAGGTTTTGAGTGAATATTGGCTCTCGGCTTGAGCAACAGGCTGCGGCGCCGGCTGAACGTTAGGCTGAGCGTTAGGTTGGGCGCCCGGCTGGGGATTGTCGTTCTCTGGAGCGGGCTGACCGGGCGTTGCGTACGTATCTTTAACAAAAGAGTCCTCGTCCTTTAACAAATGCTTCCAAAGAATTTTGGTTGCTTCCAAATACCGCTTGTCGTCCATAAGACGCTGCGCCGTTTTCAGTTCTTGCAGCGTTTCACGAGGCGTCTGAACGAGGGAATTTTCAATCTGGAGGTTGCTGTTATTGGGGCGAACAATAATCTGCGCTGTGGCGCTGTTGGATTGCAGCAAACAAAACAGCGTCAACAAAACGACAACGACGAAACCGTTATAATATCTTTTGTTCATGGGTAGTAAAAATTAAAAATTTAACGAAATTAACTGCAAATTTATTACGAATTAATACGACTAATACAAATTATCGTATTGGTTCCATTTTTCTATATTTATAATCGTAACATAAACCAGTAGGGAGTGCAAGGGGG
>JAZQDP010000060.1:0-5068 GCA_045546875.1 Thermoguttaceae bacterium
TCACTGGTCATTTCCGATTCCTGATAACACGCCCCCGTTTAGCATGGAATATATGAATAAAATCCTCGATAAAGTTAACGAATTGTTAGCGCAGGGACGGATCATTTGCGTTCATTGTTGGGGCGGTATGGGACGAACCGGTTCGGTCGTCATTTCCTGGTTGGGGAAAACAAACCAGTGGAGTTTTGATCAGACTTGGCAATATCAAAAGACGCTTTGGGAAACAAATCCCAAATCTAAAAGGACGCCGCAATTAATTAGCAGAGGTCAAATACAGTTTCTCCGTCAATACCTGGACGGCAAAAAAGATTAGCTTTCTTCTACAGCGCTGTTATAAGAATATGAACCGCTGTAATAAAATTAAGCGTTAGAATCAACGGGACAAATACTTTTTCCGGAATGATTAAGAACAGTCTCCGACCAATCAAAGCTCCCAGTATCAGCCCCGGCAGAAAGATCAGCGTCAGCCAGAACGTTGTCGGGGTGATAATTTGCGCCTGAACCGCGTCGAATCCCATCTGAGTTTTTATCATCGTTGCGGCAATGAGCAGCGGGATTTTTGTCGTATTCATACATAACGTAAAAACAGACGACGTACCCATGAACCTCTGCTTATCCAAATCCTGCGAGGCGAAAAAAGCGGAAACGACTGGACCGGCTGCGTTGCCCAGCATAGTTGTCAGCCCTGCCATAATTCCACAGAACCAGCCGAAAAGATGCGATTTGGAAATTGCCGTCCAGCCAAACCGCTTTCTGGCGAATTCAAACAGCAGAATGCTCACAGCCAAAACGCCGACGGTCAGTTTAAAATGCGAGTTCTCCATGACGCACAATACGCTCATGCCGAGAACCAGACCAACGCCAAGCGGCGGGAATATTTTGTGAAGAATCCCCCGCTGACGATTCCGACCGTAATACCAGCAAGCTGCCAGATCGCCGATTATCAGTAGTGGAACAACTGCGCCCGAGGCGAACATCTCGTAGCCCTTAAACGTTGAAATCATTAACAGAGACCCGAACATGCCCAAACCAGGAACGCCTGTCTTGGCAATCCCTAGCAGCATTGCAGCAATTGACCCCAGCAGAATTATCGTAAGCGTTATATCCATTTTTTTATCCAATAGATACATCATAACGCTTAATTCAAATTTGACAACGGGGGTAATCCACAGGCGCCGCCCCCGGGGTGCGTTCAAATCTGGGGGGCGCCAGAAAAAGGAAAGGAATTTGGAACTCTTTCGTAGCCCCCAGATTTATCTGGGGGACTAAATAAAACGCTCCTCCCCAAAACGCTTCCCTTCCCCTCCCTTCCCCGCTCCGAATGGAGCGGGGAAGGGAGGGGAAGGGAAGCGTTATAATATTATTTGGCGTTGTATTTGCACCCCACACCTAAAGGTGTGGGCTACGTTTTAGATACCCATCTCCCCTATTTTCGCAACCCAAAATTTATCGCACCCATTTATAGTAAAATTTCATTCAAAACGTCGATTCAGGTTCATACTTTTCTAAAATACCGTATCAGGGGGGATTGCAATTAAATTCTTGTTGGGATAAAATGAAGTTCATCAGAAGACACTGAGAGAATTCTGTGAATATTTTGGATTTTTCCCAGCAGTTCCCGGAACTCTCCCAGAGGTTCCCAGCAGTTCCCCAGAGAAGTTTTACCCCTCGCCTATACTGCCATGAAAGCATTTCAATCCTTTATTTTGTCGCTGACTGCGTGCCTTTTGACAACAACTGCGTTCGCAGTGGATACTGCAATTATATCCATCAAGACAGACAGCCAAAGCTATCCGGTATACAAAACCGTCTTTGCCTGCGACGGGAATAAAAATACCTTTTGGCATACGGAGTTTGGAAAGAGCAATCCGGCGCCGCCGCACTGGGTGGAATTCGATTTGAAAAATACGGAACTCGTTCGCGGCGTTTCGTACACGCCCCGGCAGGATTCCAACAACAACGGAACGTTCTGTCAGACTGAAATTCGCGTTTCCGACAGCCCTGACAATATGGGCGAACCGGTTTGGTCTGGCAATCTGGATTCCATGCGGAAGAACGTCAAAGACACTGTAACGATTCTGTTTGACAAGCCCGCGTCAGGGCGATTTGTCAAGGTTACGGTTCTTTCCACGTATGGCAATCAGCCGTTTGCCTCGGCGGCAGAGCTGCAACCCATTGTTGACGGCAAAACGTTTACCGCAGACTCCAACGTCTATTTGAAAAACGTTCCCGGCGCTGACCCGGAACTGATTAGTCAATACAACTGTCTGCTGACAGATATTGACAACCGTCAGCGATACGACAAAATCGCCGGGCAGATTTACGACCCCCAGGCGGGGATTCTTCCAGAGGATAAGACCCCGGTTGACGTCATTTATCGCCGAACCCTCGCCGCTGTCAATCGTTTGGAAAAGATTGACCCTGACCTTGCGGCGCCGTTTCTGGCGGAGTTGAAAGCGCTCAACCCGGCAGAAAATAAGACGCTAACCGTTGAACAGACATTCACTCTGTTTGAAAAGATCGCCAAAGTCCGGCGGCGGGCGATGTTTGCCGACCCGGATCTGGATTTCGACAAGCTGCTGTTCGTCAAAAAACACAGAGCGACGTTTAACCATCTTTGCGATCAGTACTACGGAATCAACATTCTTCCCGGCGGCGGGATTTTTATGCTGGAAAACGCCTTTGATCTGGATTCTCAACCAACCGTCAAAAACGTGCTGGAAAACTCCGTTGTGGAATCCGGGCGTTTGAAGGGCGACAACCTTAAATCTGGCGGCTTTGCGACGCTGGCGCTGGACTACGACGCTCAAAAAATCGCCTTTGCTTACGTCGAGACAACGGGCGACAGGGGGCATAAACATCACACGGATCTTTCTCAAGGACATTGGGAACGGGGGCGCTGTCTGCACATCTTTACCGCCAACGTTGACGGGACAGAACTGCGACAGATAACCGACGGGACGTGGAACGACTTCTATCCGTGCTTCCTGCCCAATGGACGCTTGGCGTTTATTTCCGAGCGCCGGGGCGGCTATCTGCGCTGCGGTCGCGAATGTCCGAACTATACGATTTTCGACATGAACCCGGACGGGACGCTCATGCGATGTTTGAGCTATCACGAAACCAACGAATGGGCGCCGTCTGTTTCCAACGACGGGAAAATCGTCTGGACGCGCTGGGATTACATCGACCGTCACGGCTGTACGGCGCATACTCCCTGGATTATGACGCTCAACGGGTCTGACCCTCGCGCCATTCACGGGAACTTTACTCTCCGTCGTCAGCGGGCGGATACCGAAATGGACATCCGGGCGATTCCGAATTCTTCGAAGTTTGTCGCGACTGCCGGACCGCACCACGGTCAGAACTACGGTTCGCTGATTATTATCGACCCGTCTCGCGCGCCGGAGGAGGAAACCGATGCTATGGCGTGTACCAAGCGTCTGACGCCGGACGTTGATTTCCCGGAATCGCAGGGCGGGGCGCAAGTCTGGGGATTTGCCTATCCGATTTCCGAAGACCTCTTTCTGGCGGTTGCCGACTATTCCTTTACGCCCAATCTGGCGATGCAGGGAGGGAAGGTTATCAAAGGGGATTACGGGATTTATCTGCTCGACCGGTTTGGCAACCGGGAACTGATTTATCGCGACCCGGAGATTGGGTGCGCTTCCGTTCTTCCATTTGTAAAGAGAACGCGCCAGACCGTTGCGCCGGAACTGGTAAAACCCGGCGAGATTCCGTCTCAGGAATACATCCCGCTGCCGGAACGCGACTGGACAAAGCGTCCGCAGGCGGAAGTTACAATCGCCAACGTCTATCAGAGTCTCAAGCCGTGGCCGGAAGATAATTCTGAATTCGGAATTCGGAATTCGGAATTACGCGAGCGACCAACGGGAGCGGATTTTGGCAATCGCGTGGTAACGCAGACTGGGAGCGGCGCCTCGCCGACGAAAATAAAGGCGTTGAGAATTGTTCAGCTTTATACGATGTCCGTCCCGTCCGGCTGGGGATACCATACCGGGCGTCAGGAACCGTCGTCGATGGACAGCGTCAACCTTGTTCGGGGCGTTATTGGAACCGTGCCGGTTGAAGAAGACGGCTCGGCGCATTTCACCGTTCCGGCTCAGGTGGAACTGCTCTTCCAGGCGCTGGACGAAAACGGAAATGCGGTGCAATCCATGCGTTCCGGGACGTACTTCCAGCCCGGCGACAACGTCTCCTGCGTGGGCTGTCACGAACCCAAAGGGCAGATTACCCGGTCGTCGAGCGTTCTGCCGTTGGCGTTTACCCGCCCGGCGTCCGTTCCCGTTCCTGACGTCGAAGGAAGCCGCCCCGCCAACTTCATCGACCTCGTTCAGCCCGTTCTGGACAAACACTGCGTAGAATGTCATGAAAAGCCGGAGAGTAAAACCTTCTCTCTGGCTGGCAAGCCGTACTATAAAAAGAACGGCGCGGCGTTCTATCATTCGTACTATAACTTGATGTACAAGGGCTGGGGCTTTTACGACTACGGCAACTCCGTCCGAACGATTCCGGGTCAGTACGGCGCGCTCAAATCCCCGCTGCTGCCGCTGCTCGATAAAGGACATTACGGCGTAAAACTGTCGGACGAAGAGCGACATCGAATTGCCCTTTGGCTGGACATGCTCTCGCCGTTTTTCAGCGTTTACGAACCGGAACAGCAGAACAAACAGCTTCAGGGCGAAAAAGTCTATCCGACTCTGGAATAGAGATAATTCGGAATTACGCAAGCTCCTCATAAATCTGGTTCATCCGACAAGTTGATACCTGTGAGCTAAAAAACAGGCGTTTTGCCCGCCCAAAAGTTTTTTAACGAAACACACGAAATGAACGAAACAAACGAAAGGATTATTTTGCAATCTTAAACTTTTCGTGATTTTCGTATTATTTTGTGTATTCCGTGTTAAAAATCGAATGATTAACAAACGATTATTTATTTATCAATTAACCAATCGGCGACCGACGAGGTCGGTTCCTGATTGGAAGTGGGTAGCGCCAAAACCAGCGTCATCGGAGACATAACCTCGTCCTTTCCGCCCGCGCGGCT
>JAZQDP010000061.1:0-2870 GCA_045546875.1 Thermoguttaceae bacterium
GGGGATGGGGACGCGCTGCAGCTTACGGGCATTGGGGTTGTCGACGATGTCTTTCAACAATGCTATACGCAGGATCTTGGGGAAGATCCAGATCGCGGCCAACATGGAGACCACAAAGGGGATGAGGACGTGAAATAGTAGTGACACGTTTATTTGAGTTATGAGTTGTGAGTTATGAGTTATGAGTTATAAAAGCTGCTTTGCAGCGGTTAATCGGAGCGGGGCTCCTGGTTAATCGCAATCGGAGATTGCTGGTTAATCGCGGCTTGGCCGCTGGTTAAAAGCTACTGCGTAGCGGTTAAAAGCCACGGAGTGGCGGTTAATCGCGCAGGAAGCGCTGGTTAATCGCAATCGAAGATTGCTGGTTAAAAGCTGCTTTGCAGCGGTTAATCGGAGCGGAGCTCCTGTTAAGGGTTAACGTGAAACGTGGAACGTGGAACGAAAACGTTAACGCTGACGATAACCTTTTAAATTCAACAGAAACTAATTTATTTCGTCAACACGCCGACGCGGAGCATTAGCGTCGGATGCGACGACGGAGCCTTTAGGGTCCCAAAGGAGTACGAGTTTACTCGTCTACTCGAACTTAAACACGTTTTTGCACGTCGCTGCGCCCGTGCTGCCTGCCGGATGAAAACTTTGGTCTCACGCAGACTACGCAGAAGACGCAGAATTTATTTGCCAGGTCCAATGGGTTAGAATTCACAGAAATCGCGAATTGCTGCGCTCTCGCTGGCCTGCCGGATGGCACTGTCCCCTCTTCAAGGGGGACGAGCGAAGCGGAGGGGGTCACACTACACTCTTATTTTTAACACGAATGGCCATAAGTTACCCATGAATTATCATGAATATAGCACTTGCAGGCTCGTGCTGCCAAGACAGCCAAAGGCTGCAACGTTCTCGGACCAGCCGAGGGCTTCGCTATTGACGTTAACGAAGACGAAAAAACAGCGGAGCTGCGATTAATCGCGGTTCTGACCGTAAACGGTGGTGGGTTCGTTGAGCAAGGATGAGGAGGATTCGCTATTATAGCCGTAACCACTCAGAATATCATTAAACTCTTTGGGAGTCTTAACAAGAATAGGAGAAGAGACAAAGTCCTTTACATTGCGCGTAATGATAACATCGGCATCAGCCTTCTGGGCTGTAAAGCATTGTACCGCATCCTCAAAATCATGAAAGTCTGAGTGCAAAGCATGTTTTATTATCTCACCATCTACGTCACAAACACAAAATGCTTTCCTTACATCAGACAATAAATCCAACAACTGCTTATGCTCATATTGCTTGTGAAGGACATAATATATTGTCGTAAACGATAGCGCAGAAATACTTAACTGCCAGTCTCTGCTACTACATGCCATAATCAAACGATATATATCTTCTGCAAACGACTCGCGCTTTGCTAGATAATCTATCACAACATTTGTATCAAGGAACAAATTCATCGCATGCAATATTTTTGATTCAACGCATCAGAAAGTGCTGCTTTGTAATCGAAGTCATCGGGTAGCTGAATGCAGCCATACAGACGCTGTAATAATGCCATCTTGTCAACAGAGGTTGGTGAAGAGACCTTATGGGTCATCTTCCACCCCATCTTCTCGGATAACTTCTCCAGCAACCGAAGGTCTGCCTGGGGAACAGTGAGGTTTATATTTATATTTTCTTTCATTTTAAAGAGAAATGAGAGCTGCGGAGCTGCGGTTAATCGCACCAGGGGTGCTGGTTAATCGCAATCGGAGATTGCTGGTTAATCGCGGCTTGGCCGCTGGTTAAAAGCTACTGCGTAGCGGTTAAAAGCCACGGAGTGGCGGTTAAAAGCTGCGGAGCAGCGGTTAATCGGAGCGAGGCTCCTGGTTAATCGTTAATCGTTATTCGTTAAACGTTAATCGTTCAACCGCGACGGAGTCGCTTTACGCTGATTTACAATGCTTCGCCGCTACCCGTAACAGTACGGATAGAGTATGGGGAACATAGTACGGTGCAAAAATATAAAAAAATATTAATATAAGCAAATGAAAGCACCTTTGGCACGGTTAATCGCCGCGAGCGGCTGGTTAATCGCGACGGAGTCGCTGGTTAATCGGAGCGGAGCTCCTGGTTAATCGCGCTGGAAGCGCTGGTTATAAGCTGCGAAGCAGCGGTTAATCGCGGCTTGGCCGCTGGTTAAAGGACACGCTTGCGTGTACGAAAACGAGAACGATGACGAAAACCTTTTAAATTCAACAGAAACTAATTTATTTTGTCAACACGATTTAACGCGAACTTAAACTCGTTTTTGCACGTCGCTGCGCCCGTGCGGCCTCCGGGATGTTTGCTTGTTTTGACCACGGATTACACGGATTACACACGATGTCGCTTGTTGCACTCGCGATGGTACCACGCAAAGATTAATTAAACATAAATGGCCATAAATTACCCACAAATTGTCGTGAATGCTTTTTATGGTACACGTTAATCGTTAAACGTTAAACGTTAAACCGCGACGGAGTCGCTTCCATCAACCATCAACCATCAACTGAATTATTTGTCAACGCGATTTAACGCGAACTTAGACACGTTATTTTCAATTGAAAATTGAGAATTGAAAATTGAAAATTAAAAATTAAAAATTAAAACTGCGGTTTGCCGTTAATCGTTAATCGTTAAACGTTCAACCGCGACGAAGGAGCTACTCTAAACACTACACTCTACACACTAAACCGCTGCGGAGCAGCTTTAACCAGCGACGAAGGAGCGATTAACCAGCAACCAAAGGTTGCGATTAACCAACGACCGAAAGGAGTGATTAACCAGCCGCCTTGCGGCGATTAACCGCACCGTAGGTGCTTCTCTAAACACTAAACACTAAACTCTAAACTCTAAAC
>JAZQDP010000062.1:0-5841 GCA_045546875.1 Thermoguttaceae bacterium
GAGAACGGGTGTAAAGGCAGCGTCAGAGCGTACATGGACGATTCCGACGACAAAAACATCAAATCGCTTGGGCATCGCAGATGGTGTATCAATCCCTATATGAAGACAACCGGATTTGGTGAAAAAGGTCGCTGGAGTGTAATGTGGTCGTTTGACTCATCGCGTCCAAAAAAAGATTTTGATTATAATTATTTCTCGTTTCCAGCTTGCGGTTTAACGCCTGTTAATATGTTTGAACCAAAATGGGCGTGGAGTTTGGTTCTTAACCCGAATAAATATCATTATTTGGGAGAAGAAAAATTCAAGATTCGCGTTACCCCTGCCATGTTCAACGCGAAAACCGCGGCGTTAAAACGGCTCGAAGTCAAATCGTTAGAACTGGATAGCGTCAAAGTCGATCAGGCGGGCTACGGCGTACCGCTGTGCGTAATTTTCAGACCGTCCCCGATTCAGGTTCAGCCCGGCATGGCGTATTGTGTTGACATCGACGGATTTGCCACTCCGCAAGGTCCAACGCATATTCAGTACTTTGTTGTGTTTTGCAAGGCGCTGTAAAAGAGAATTAGCAATTGTCAATTAGCAATTAGCAATTACGCAAGCGTAATTCCAACTTTTCAACTCCGTATTAGTTTCTTTAGCGTCATCCAAGGGTAGTTATCCACTAACGCAATACGGAATTTCACACTTCAGACCGGAATTCGCAAAGCGCCCCCTCTCAATTGCTAATTGCTAATTGCTAATTGTACTTCCCGCCCAGCGGCGCGCTAAAATGCTGACGATTATCAGCTGCAAGGCGTGATAGAGCATTGTTGGCAAAAGCAGGATTCCCGCCATGGCGGGGTCGGTCAGAATTATCTGGGACATTACCGCGCCGTGAACCAGCGATTTCTTTGACCCGCAAAACAGAGCAGTAATTGTATCTTCCCGATTGAATCTCAGCGCTCGGCAGATAACGCCCATGATCGCATAGGCGACAAAAAACAGCGCGATCATTCCTGCCGATAGCGCAAACAGCTTTAGCGTTGATAAGGTCGAGAACTGTCCTTTCAGGAACGAGTCACAAAAGGACGTATAGACAATCAGAATAATAACGCTTTGATCAAACTTGCTCAAGAGTTTTTTATGCGTTTGGGCGAAGTTCCCCCAAAAGCGGTTCAGGCTTATTCCGGCAACGATAGGGACGATTACCTGGATAATCAGCGAAAAAATAACAGATTTCAGCTCGCGTCCCATTCCAGATGAAGCGTTAACAAAAATCGACATCCACAGCGGCGTTATGAACACGCCCAGCAGGCTGGAAATGCTGGCGTTGAATATCGCGCCGGGCAAATTCCCTTTGGCAATATTAACCATCACAACGGAAGACGACACGGTTGAGGGCAGGGCGGAAAGGAAAAATATCCCTAACCACAGCGTCGATATCGACCCGTCCGGCTGACGTCCAAAATAGAGCGTCATCGGTAACACAACCAGCGGGAAAATGATAAACACGCCGCTTTGCGTTACCAGATGGAGTTTGTAATTGCTCAAGCCGGAGTAAATTTCAGACCAGTTCAGGCGCAAGCCGTAGAGAAAGAAGATTACAGACACGCCCCAGTGCGCAACGTCCGACAGTGAAACGCCATGCCATTTCACCGCGCCCGGCGCTGGATACAGCCATGCCATAAAAATTGCGACAAACAACAGGACGATAAATCCGTCCAGCCCGAATCGTTTTAGTAATTCTTTCATAGCTTTGTATTGTATCTTTTTTGAAGAATTCTGGAATAGGGGTCTAAGAAGAGAATTTAGAGTTAATTAATTCCATTTTTAGACATATATCCTATTGACACTCTTTTATTGCCTATTATAATATATATATTGCTAAAATAGCCAGCTAAACATTGTTTGTTGTCGATTAAAAATCGCTCCTGTTTTTAGATGAAAGGATATTAATCCGAAATGAAATCGCGTCTCTTTTTCTTAATGCTGTGTATTGCGTTGACCTTTGCGTATTGCGCGCCGATGGTTGTTGCAGAACAAACAGTTTCGTCGTCTGAAGCGTCAGCCAACGACTTGCCCCCTGTTCCTCAAAACGGAACTTTGATGATCTATCAAGCCTATATCAATAATCTTATGGGCAAGCTCATGAAAGATTGTCAACGCAGAGTCGCTCAGGCGGAAAAGGACGGCGTAAACATTCAGTCGGAAGAGTTTGTCAAATCGATTAACAAAGTTGAAAAAGAATACTACGTCCGCATGGAAGAAGCTCTCGATAAAGCGATTCGGCTGAAAAACGTTTCAAACAAGAATTTTGAAAAATTGATAGAACTGAGATATTTGCTTTTTGCAGGAATGGCGCGCGTTAATGGCGATGATGAAAAAACTATCGAAGTTAACATGTTAAAATTTGCTGACCAGCTTCGTAATATTGAGAGAGAGGATTTCGCTGACAAAATCGAAGTCTCACTTTTAGATAACAAACTCAATGGTTGTATAAATCGTTTCGATGTTGATGAGTTTGAAAAGATTGCCGCTGAAATTGACGATAAGGTAGCAAAAGCTGGAAAAAACATCACCTCTGGTTTGGCTCAACAGGCTATGTTGATTATTAATGTTGGTAGAATTCTGGCAGTTAAAGCGGATTACAGTATTCCTGATGAACGTATCAAGAAATACAACAAAGCATTGTCAATGGCTATCGTGAAGGAGAATATCCCTGAAGACGTATTGCCTCAATTAGCGCTTGGAAAAATTCAGCTTATCAAGATGGCGGGGAAAATCAGTAATGCAGATGAAAAAACTATTAATGAGAGAATTGAACTGGTGATTAATTATTTTCGTAAGCGTAATAGCAAAGCTGCAGAAAAGATTGAACTTGAGCTTTTTGATAAAAAGGTTACGGAGTACAGATTCAAAGCCGCTTATAAAGAATTGGATAAAATGGCTGCTGAAATTGACGCTGAAGTAGAAAAAGCAGGTAAAAACGTAACTCCTCTTTTGGCTAAAAAGGCGATGATAATCTACATGAACGACGAAATGCTTGAGCCGCTTGGTCATGAAGCGCCTAAAGATCGGTTGGAGAAGTACTACAAAGCGTTTAAAGAAGCGTCTGATCCGACAGTTAATAAAATGATCAGTATTTTTGAAGAAGGGATGCGACTCAGGGAAGAAGAAAAGAATCAATAAGGTTCATCATGGAACTGTGTACCTAACATCTTTGAACGGGGTCAGTCTGTTCACGGATTTGACGATCCGGGGTTGGTAAATTGGACTTGAAACACTTCAATTTTCAGGGCGTGAGAGAAATTCCAGTATAGCGCTCAGGTTTCGTTCGCCCGCAGCCCGACCGGTTTCGTATACGCGCTGCATCTGGTCGGGGTCGTGGGAGATCCGGGAGATTTCGAGCGGCTGTTCCGGTGCGATGAGGAACGTCTGATCGGACTGTATGCGGGAGTCCAAATAATCCAGCGCCGCGTTGTAACGCTCGGAGCGCGACTGCATGGCGTCGCAGATTTTCGGCAATCGTCTCAGGAAGGGTTTCCAATACTGAAGTTTTCCAGCCGGCTCTTTGCGGTAACCGTGCGGGCGGGTCGTGATTACGACGTTGCGGTCGTACCCCAGCGATTCGAAATAGCGCAGCGGAATGGCATCGGAAAGACCGCCGTCGAGGTACTCGCCGCCGTCAATCGCCACGGGCCGCGAAACGATCGGCATGGAGGCTGACGCCTGCATCCACTTGAACGCTTTTTCGTCGGCATGATCAATGCGCCGGTACACGGGTTCGCCCGTCGCGCAGTCTGTAACAACGAGGTAGAACTCCATCGGGTTCGCCTCAAACGCCTGGGCGTCGAAGACGTCCAGCGTCATCGGCAGCTCGCGGTAACAGAAGTCGGCGTTGAAAAGGTCGCCCGTCCTGAAAAACGACCGCCACGAGCAGTAACGCGGATCACGCGCAAAGCGTTTGTTATAGCGGATGACGCGCCCGATCTGACCGCTTTTATAGTTACAGCCGAAACACGCCCCAGCCGAAACGCCGATCAAGCCGTCGAATCGGATGCGGTTTTCCATCAGAACGTCGAGAACGCCCGCGGTAAAAAGTCCACGCATGGCGCCCCCTTCAAGTACAAGCCCGTTTTTCATTCCGGCTTTCTCTTCGATTCTCTTTTTCTCAAGGCATGTATTTATCGAAGTAGGACATAACCGCCTTATTGAATTCCTTGAGCTTGTCCGGGTCGTTACTCATCGCATGGTTCGAGTTCAGGAAGTCCACGCAGACGTGAGGAACGCCGTTCTTTTCGAGCGCCTGAGTCAAGGCGTCGCGGTGGCAGAGTTTTACAAGCCAGTCCTTTCCGCCGTAGGCGTAGATCGTTGGAACCGATTTTTCTGTAACAAAAGAAACGGGCGAAAGGCTTTCCGCAAGCTTTTTGACCTTCGGCTTGCTCAGGCTCTCGGGTTTGATCTTCTTCCCTACGATGAATGAAAGAAGTCCTGCCGAATCTTTCGCGCCAAGGGTTCTTTCGCAGAAGTCGGTCGGACCGACAAACTCAAACACAAATGCGATCGGGATGGGCGATTCTTCAGCTCGGGAGTACGAATAGAGCAGCGCGAGATGCCCTCCAGCTGAAATGCCAGACAACGCGATTTTGGAAGTCTGGTAACCTTCCGCCTCCAGTTTCTCCTTGATGGCTTTGATGCAGGCGGTTATTTCGTCCAGCATCGTGGGAATCGTTACTTCTGGATGTTTTGGGGACAGAAGCGAGTATTCGATCGTAGCTGTAACGCAGTTTTGTTTCGTATAATGCCTGCAGGCGTAGGCAATATCGTGCCGGCTGCCGCCTTTCCACGCGCCGCCATGGATGAAGAGCGCCAGCCGCACCGGGGCGTCTTTCTTCAGGTCTTTCGGTATGTACATATCGTACACGAGGTTCTTTTCTTTGTCATAGACCTGATTGAGAATAGCCTGCCCGTCCTCTTCTGACCACGCTTCCTTGCCGCCGGCGCAGCCAGCTGTCAGGATTGACGCGACTGCCAGCGCCAGAAACAAACAAAAATCCAATAAGGTTTTTCTTTTGAATGTCATGATCTTTTTACTTTCTCTGTAAATACAAATTATGGTTATCCTTTCATGTGTTTTAAGCCGCAAAGGACGCAAAGATCGCAAAGGGTTAAAGGCGTAGTGCGACCTTTTTGCATTGGAATATCTCTGATCCAAAATTTATCAATAAGCCGTGTTCCAGCTTCATCGCCTTAAGATAGTTCAAAAGTTGAGCTGAATGCGCCGGTAGAATCGTCGAAACGGCTTTCAGTTCGACAACTATTCCGTCTACTACTAAGTCAGCAATATATTCCCCAAGCACATACCCATCTTCGTCTGTAACTTGAATTGTCACATGAGATTTTACATCCATTCCAGCTTTTGTCAAGCGATGGATCATACCATTTTCATAAACCTTTTCAAGATAGCCAACGCCAAGATAGACATGCAAGTCGTAAGCAGTCTGTCTGATTTTGTCACAAATTACATTTGCTTCTTGTTCTGTCATCTATTTTTTTCTTCTGTTCTTTGCGTCCTTTGCGTTCTTTGCGTTCTTTGCGTTCTTTGCGGCTAAATTAAAAAACGCAATAATGTTCAGGACGTACTTTGATTTCACGGCTGACTTGTCGATTTGTTTAACTTATTTGATTGATTAATTTTAAGCCGCAAAGGACGCATAGATCGCAAAGGGTAATGACATCCACCCCGCGATCAACACTGCAACGCACAGCAAGTCAATAATCCAAACAAACCATGTGCGCTTCACACTGCAATCGTTATCAAGTTTCAATGCTATCCTCTTTGCGAAGTCGGATCGTAGCCAT
>JAZQDP010000063.1:0-20341 GCA_045546875.1 Thermoguttaceae bacterium
CGTTAGCGAACGAAGTTGCGCTTTGTTCGACGGGTGAAATTTCTCATTACGAAGCCGGAAAACACCCATGGATGCAGCCCGCCCCCGGGCTACAATTTGACGGCATTAGCCGTCAAGGAATTTAGCGACGAAAAAGACGAAAGATTTTCTTTTGCGGACGACGTCCGCCAACGGTAATTAAAGACTTCCGTATTTTGCCATAAAAAGAACAACCCCATTAAACCCCGTCCAGAGTAATACAGGGATTAACAGGAGAAAAAGCGTTAATCCGTTCCTGAATCGACAGTATAACAGCCAGGTTATAATAATAGAAACATACCAACCGATTAGAAAATAATTCTGTCCAACAGGAAGATTATCAGCAATAACGCTAATGGGACCTACAATATAGATGATAAACAAATCCATTAAATTTCCGGGCTGTCTTCCCAGACTTTCTAAATTTGTAAAACAGTTGGTTTTAGTCAAGACGTACAAAATCACGAATAGAATATGTACTAATGAAGCCATCGTCCCAAAATATAACCTCTGTTTTGGAGACGTTCCTTCCGTTTTAGGAGAAACTCTGCCTGCTAAACGGAAAACGAGTCCCACAAAACTAATCCCAATGACACTTAAGAACAGAAGAAAATATATAACGTCATAGTCATTGTTCATGGTTTATCTTCCTTGTTACGCGGCTCTAATCGGGCATCCCTAAGATTCCATATTCCAAGTATACTCAAATTCAGAAAACAGTACAAGGGGTTAGACGAAGAAAAAAGATAGAATTTAGCGCTTTTTAAAACTTTACGAACTTAGCGGACTTTATCGTATAAATCGGGGGTCTTCTTGACAGACGCGCAAGGTATGATAAACTATAATATAGGCAGACAGCCGCAGGATAGTTTATAGCGCCTTGCGATTTCTCGCCTTTTAATTTCGAAATACAGATTAACGAATGTTAAAATGAATATCATGAATCGCGCCAGTCAGATACTGACAGCCGTTATTATATCAACGTTGTTTTCCAGTTGTTTATTCGCTGACCAGCCAGACCTTGGTTCCGCAACGGTTGGAATTCAGAACGTCTGGAAGCCGGGCGTCTGGACGCCGGTTGTTGTTCCGCAATCGATTTGCTCGTCTCCGTTAATCGCTATAGAGGCGGTTGACGACGATGGCGTTTGGATTCAATATCCTGTTAGTCAAACAGACAACAATTATTGCTCTGTTATCAGAACTAGTAAACGGCAAGACTATATAAAATTACTTTTTGCAGACAATTTGGCAGGAAAGTTGGCATTGCCTAAGGCAACTCAGAGCCATCGGGAAGTAGTATTGGTAATTGGCGATGAAGACGAAGCTGAATTTGTTCGTCTTGCCATTACTCACACCGATGCTGTGCATAAACCAGTTGTTATTCAGATTTCTTCAATTGAAGAGCTTAACGCACAATTAGCAGGTGGATATTTTTGGTCGTTGCAAGTTATTGACAGGGTTGTCTGGTTTCATAAATCAGGTTCGGAAATGAACTCGCCAGAATTGATTGACTGGTTACGATATGGCGGTGATTTGACTATTTCAACTCTTGACGTGAAAAATGGAACCGGTTTTCTTAATCGTTTACAAGATAAAAACGTTCAATATTCAGAAGCTCCAGCATCGCAATCTGAATATTCTTTGACTCAAACTCGATCTCTGGAACAATATTCCGGTTCAGATCAACCGATACCAAAACTGGGGTTTGGTCAACAATATAATTTAAAAGCCGTTCGTCTTCCCGTTCCGGATAACGCTGTCGTAGAGTGTTCTTTTATAGATTTGCCATTAGTTTATCGGCAGGCGATTGGGTTTGGACGGATAACGGTTGTTGCCATCGATCTTAATGCACAACCGATTCAGAAATGGTCAAATAGAGAACGTCTTCTTCGCCGAGTAATGGACGTCCCGGAAACCGTTGAACAGGTTCAACGGTACACCGCAAACGCGATTTTGCATTATGGCTATGACGACCTTTCCGGACAGCTGGCAAGCAGTCTTGACCAGTACAAGGGTATTGCTACGCCGTCGTTTTGGATTGTTGCCGCCCTCTTGATTGTCTATATTGTCCTTATTGGCGCAGGCGATTATTTTCTGTGGCGAAAACTGCGTTTGCCGACTTGGATAACCTGGATTTCTTTCCCAATATATATAATTATTTTTAGCGCCTTGTTCTATGGTTTATCTCAATATTTATCACCGTCAAATGTTCGTACAAATTGGGCAGGAGTTATTGACGTTGACTATTCCTCCGGTCTAACCCAGCAATTTTTTTATGGGGATGTTCTTGTTCCAAAAGCCGATGTTTACCATCTTTCTTTTGAAAAACCTGGCGAGAAAAGCGCTTTAAAGGGCAGCACAACCTGGTTTGGTTCGACAGGGCAGGGGATTTCTGGTATGAATTCCGAAAGAATTAGTTCCCGATTGGAAATGGGAAACTCTGAGAATGGCAGTTCTGGTATTAAAGTTTTTTCTACTGGATCCGTTCAGAGATCAGCAACTCAGTCAACCGATTTACCAGAGCGCAATACGCATGAAATCTCGAATGGACTTTCTGTTAATTTTGCTGCCAGGTCAACGAGAAATATTCTGGGGCGTTTTACCGGAACGCTAGATGCAGCGCCTGCGCTGGCGTTTTCATTGCAAGACGATCAGGGTAAGCCTCATGGAACAATTACAAATCAAACCAAAGACGTTGTTTTTAGCGAGTGTATGCTTCTTTACGGTCAGTGGGCGTTTCCAATTGGAGAATTCAAACCGGGACAAAGCGTTACGATAGACGATTCTTTGCAGCGTTATTCGCTTAACGCTGTTTTAGTTGGAAAGAGAGTGCAGCTATCTGACATTTCCGTTAAGTATTCGAATGAAACAATTCCATATAACCCCATTGGTCTCAATCCAGAGGATCCGCTTCGAGCAATGATGTTTTATCGAGCATCAGGCGGGGTCGCATATACTAAATTGGAGTCGGGATATCATTCTCCTACAGATTTTAGTTCTTTGATTAAATTGAACAGGGCGGTATTGCTTTGTAAAGTCAGCCCTGTACAGGCGGAAAAGACGGTATGTCTGAGTGTATCTTCATCGAGAGAAAAAGAGCAACAGTCTAATGCATTACCATCCGACGATTGTCGATTGCTTTTTTATCGGTTTGTAATTCCGATAAGCAAATAAGAATTGTTTTGACTCTTTTGGCAGGTTGGCGCCTAGAGATTGCGTAGGTCAATCCGTTCACAGATTGGACGGATAAAACGGGTGCGTAGTTGCACGGACAGTAGGATAAGGTTTTGCTACGAAAATATTACATAACCTCTCCAGGGGGGCGGGTATTACCCGCCAACAATCCGCTAAAGTAATTCCGCGCCCCTGAAACGAATCCAACTTGCCGGAAGAGCCTTCCCAAAACGTCTGCTTCCTATTCTCTACTCTCTACTCCCTTTCCTTTACCATTACTCTAAAGCCGACGTCGAAGCCGGGCTGATGGGGGAAGTAGGCGCGAGTCGGTTTCGCTCCGGCGTCGCGCAAAGGCGTATACCAGCTGCCGCCGCAGACGACTGCTTTGCCGTCGTCTGTATTGGACGCCGTCCATTCGGCAGCGTTGCCCAGCATGTCGTAAAAGCCAAACGGGTTGGGCAGGTACGAGCCGACAGGCGCGCTGACGCGGGAATGGTCGTTGACGCGAACGTCGGCTATGCGCCACGCGGGAAGCGTGTCAAGACGTCCTGACCACGAAATCGGGTTGATGTCCGCGTTCGATTTATCCGACAGGTTTTCCAGACGACTGTAGTCGGCGTTCGCGCCAAACCAAACGGGAGAATCTTCAATTCCTGCTTTAGCAACGGGCGTCCATTGTTCCTGCGTCGGGAGTGAAACTTGCTTTCCCGTTTTCTTCGCTAGCCAATCGCAAAACGCCTGCGCGTCCTGCCGGGTTACTCGAACAACTGGCTGACGCGGACGGTTGAGAGCGTGCCACGCTTCCCCCGGGCTGAAATGAATAAAGTCGGCAAACTCGACGCCGCTGTCGTGCGACGGATTAAACGCGCTGTACTGTTCGTTTGTAACTTCGCAAATCCCCAGATAATAGTCCGTTCCGGGAACGCGGCGGCATGTCATTGTAACGCCTGACGCGAGTTCCAAAACCAGATCGCCGTCTTTCGCACTCGCGTCGTTGCTTCCGATTGAGTTGTCGGCGGGAAAACGGTCTTTCTCAATTTCTGTTACAGCCGGGACGTTGGGCTGAACGTACTGTTTCGGTCCGAGATCAACGGTTGTCAGGCATTTAGGCGCGTCGGGCGAGGCGTTACTCGGTTCTAAAGTCGGGTCGTCGTCGAGCGGCTCTGAAATCCCGCCGTAGAGTTTGCGGAGTTCCTTTCGTCGTTCCCACTGATGAGCAACGCGGTCGGGAATGGCGTAGTTGCGGATCTCGCCCCAGTTGCCGTAATACGGACAGTTCAGGTCAATCCATGTATAGAGCGTTCTTCGAGCTTCGTCGTCCAGCGTTACGCTGTAATGATCCGCAAGAATTCTCATCAGCGGCTGAGCGGGCGCGTAGAATTCGTACGGTTTGAGAACGTCCATTTGAGACTCTTTTGTCGGCGTGCGAACGTATCGGCGCAGATTATAGTACGACTGCGAGAATCGGGACGCTCTGTTAATATACGCGCTCGTATCCAGAGCCGGGGCGACGGGTCCGTATTTGAACGTCAGAGCCGTTTTCTCTTCGTGACATTCAACGCAGTACTTGTCGAGAATCGGCTGAACCTGCTTTTCAAAGGAGAATCCCTGTTTCGGTCCGACGGGTTGAAGTCGAACTGGCGCCTGACGCGAGGCTTGAGTAGACGCCAGCGGCGGCGGGACGGAGTTCTGTTCTTCGTGACACCCAACGCAGGAAACGCCTTCGCCCGGCATGGCGGTAAACCAGGATCGCATCAGCTGAATCGCCGCGCCGTCTTTATCCAGCGGCTGGATGGCGCAGGGCGTAACAGCCGGAACGGTGAAATGAGCTGAGCCGTCTTCGTTGACCGGAACGATTCCCAGCACGGTTTTCGGATCCCATGGACCGTCCAGCCCAACGCTGTGCGGTTCCGCGCCCATGCCCTGATAGCTGAACTGGTACGTATAGATTCGCAGCGCTTTAACCGTTCCTTTGGGAACGCCTTTAAGCCCCTCGCCAAAATAGACGTTAGCAATAAAGACGTCCGCTTCCTGACGGTCGTAGTTGGTTCGGTTCCCAATCACCGGCGGACGGGGCGTTTCCCGAATCGGAATCGGCTCAAAACAGGCGAATTTCGGAACGGAAATCAGCGGGACGACGTTGTCGAACGTATCGACCATACATATCTGCCAGCCCTCGCCGGGTCGCAGCTTGGCGGAAACGAGAAAGACTTTGTCGGTAATAGGGAACGGGTGCGTGAAGAGCGGATACGTCTGCGAAATCGGCAAGTCCAGAACCTGACGGCAAACGGGCTTGTTACGTCCCGGGATTCGCTGAACTGCGCCAGAGTTTTCCTTGCGTCCCTTGGACGTGTCGAAAAGAACGAGGTCGCCGATGCGGTTCTGCTCGTGGTGTCCGCCGACAATCGCAACAAACTGTGACGGCTGACCGGGGATCGGTCTGGCGTAAAACATGCTGCCGGGCCAATAGGAATTGCTTCCGTAGAATTCCGACTGGTTCGTCCCGTCCGGGTTGGCGTGCATGAGGATTCGGGAGAAGGCGTGCGGCAAGTCCGAGTATTCCCACCGCTGATACATAATCCGCCCGTTCTCCATTAGCGTCGGCGACCAGTCGTGATCCTGTTCCAGCGTCAGCTGACGAACCTGTCCGGTTGCGTCTTTTCTGTACAGATTGCAAACGTGCCCGGAACCGTCAATACAGGGAACGCCCGTAAAACAGGCGGTAGAACAGAACGCGACGCCGTCGTCCGCCTGGTAACAGCCGTCGTAATTGTCGACGTCCGACTGCTCAATCGTCGGGACGAGTTTCGCGCCGGCGTCTGCGTTGTTCAGAGTCAGTTCCAAAAGCCGCCATCGGTTATTTTCCGTAGAGCAGGGCATGGAAAAGAGAATCCGATTCGCGTCAAAATGCAAGTCGACGTCGCCAACAAAGACGTCCGTTTCCGGCTTGTAAATCAGCCGGCTTTGCCCGGTTTTCAGGTTGAACGCCTTGATTGAGTTATTGTATCCCGTTTTTGGGAGAACAGAGTTGCTGTTGAAGTTGTCCGGCAGCCCAAGCGTCGACGCGGAACGCTCTATATACAGAATTTCCTCAAAGTCCAAATCGGGATTGGCAAGCAGCGCCTCTTTCTGTAACGCGGCAAACTGAGCGCGCAGTTCCGGCGTCGGGTGCGTAGCCGCACGGGCAGAAGGACAAGGTTTTGCCTCCGAACAAGCTTTTTTCGGCGCTGCCCACGTCCAATCAGGAACCGACCTTGTCGGGTTGTCGGTGCACCCCAGCTTGTTTATCTGCTGTTCTATCTCCATCAAGCGGTCAAGATAACGCTGGGCGTTGTACTCGTCCGGATAGCGGGATTGAATGTCGGCAATGGCGTCGCGCAAGGCGTCAACCGGCAGCGGGTTGAACTCTTTGGCGGGAGAAAAGAGCGTTTCTCGGTTCTCTGCCGTATTGGAAAACGTCAGCAGATTGTAGATCAGATTCTCAAAATTGCTGCGAAAATGCCGGTCCGCCTCGCCGTAGACGGGCGAAATCTGAAAAGGAATCGCAAACGCCGTCCCGGTTCCTCGAATGAAGGCATAACCGGGATTTGACGACCCGCCGGGCGTTGCCGCAATGACTGTTACATTTATCCCGGAAACGCTAAACGAGGCGAACGTTGGATAGGCAGCGTTTGAGAACCCAAAAACGCCGCGGTCCATTTCCAACCCCGCCCAAATCGGATCGGCGACTCGCGCCGGTCGGTATCCCGCCTGTGACCGGTCGTTGCCGAACGTCAGCGGCGCGGTTTTCATATCGAGCGGTTTTTCCACGGTTCCCAAAGCGCCAATCAACGCCGCCGCCCCGCCGGACAGAACAAGGACTTTTCCTGCGTCAAGATGTTTTTTCAACGCCTCTTTGACCGCAGCCGAAAACAGCGGGCTGGACTGGCTGATTCCGTAGTCTCCCTGATACGCCCAAACGACGGGGTATTTGTCCAGATCGCAGGGCAGGGCGTTGGCAGCGCAGATTTTCCCCGCTTGAGAGACGTACAGGACGTCCAGCGTCGCTCCCGCTCGTTTTGCCGCCCGCTGAGCGATTTCCATCGCATACCCGGAATCCGGTTGACAGACCTCTCCCGGCCGCTGATCGAGAACCAGAGCAAACGCCCCCGGCGCGTCCGTTACATCTTGAGCGTATGTAACGCCGGACAATAACGCCAGCAGAACAATCAAAGCAAACGACAGTTTTGTATTGTGAAAATTCATTGGATTATAGGTTAGGAAATGGAATGTCGGCGAGCCGGGGTGCGTAAGCCCCCGGAAAAAATAGTTACGCTTTCGCCGACATGCGAACTTAGGATTGCAAATTACTTTTGTCGTGTCTAAACATTGGGGACTGCAAATAAAAAGCAGTTTTTCAATATTCTTGTAGCCAGAGTTTACACGCACTCTTTTATACTATCAGATTGTCAAACCGTTGTCCAGAGTTTTGAAGGATTTTTTGAAAGAATATTATTGAGATTTCCCAATACCAAAACAGCCGTCAGAATTGACGGCTGTGGGGAAGTTGGCGATAGAGGGCTTGAATTCAAGCCCTGAAGGTTATTTTAGTTGGCGTAGAAGGAGCCTTCTTCGAATTCTACGTTGGCGGACAGGGCGCTGAGGCTTTTCTTAACCTGAACGTTGTTGAGGATCAGCCACGGGTCAATGTCGACGCCGCCGCAGACGATTGTAACGCGGCGCGCTTTATTAACCGCCGCCATGCACGGGACTTCTTTCGGTTCGTTGAATTCCGACAGCGTCAGTTCCGTTACGTCCGTAAAGGCGTTGCCGACTTTGCGCATCATGTTTTCTTTGACAATCAGAGCGCCAACGACGGCGGAATCCATGCAGTTGCGAAGCTGTCCGAAGACCGGTTCCGCCTTGGACAGGTCGGCGTAACGGTCAGTCATGACGTCCGCCCATTTCTGGTATCCGGAAGCGACTTTGGCTTTGCCCTGCTGACGAACGCCGTCTCCAGCGTAGAAGTCCGCTTCGCACATCGTCTTAACGGAACCGCCCTGAATCTGCCAGGTCAAGCCGGACTGATCGCGCAGGACAGCGCCGTAGTTCGGAGCCAGCCACCAGCGAGGCATCGCGTTTTGTGCGCCGGTTGAGTTGAATTCAACAAACTTCGTAAACGGCGGCAGGTTGGATATGCCAGCAGGACGAACGCCCATGGAAATCTGTTTCATTTGGTAGTCAGAAGAAATCATGACTTGCGCGAAGTGAGTCGTCGGGTTGACGCCCATAACGCGAACGGACTGGTTGCCGACAACCTGTTCGATCTTTTGAGCCGCTTTCGCCGGGTTCATGTTGGGCGTGAGGCGGGACGCGAACGCGTGCAGGTTTTTCATTCCTTCCGGAGTCGGGTCGATGGAGCAGGACATCGGACCGCGCTGCGCCTGAGCGCAGGTGTGAATCGCGGTGGCGAGGTCTTCCAGAAGCATAATCGGCGCGCCGGTTACAGTTCCGACCGGGGATCCGTCGTTTCCGATTTTCCACGGTTCAGCCGGACCGATAAGAACGATGTCGTTCTGTTCCGGCAGAGCGACGACGAATTCAATTTTGGTCAAACCGCCCAAAAACGCGACCGCGTCTGGAATGGTCTGTCCGTTAGCCTTGGCGTTGGCAACCGCTTCGTTAATCGCCTTGAGTGAAATCTTTCGAGCGGGAGACGCCTTTTGCAAATCCTGAACGATGGGCTGAAGAGCGGCTTGCTGCGCCTGAACCAGCTTTGCCGATTCGCTTTTTTGTACGTTTTGAACCAAGCCGTTAGCGTCAATGGAAACGCCGCCGACGCGGTTGGAGTCGTTATTGTAGTATTGACCGAATGCAACGGTTGCGCTGAGCAGGGCAATAGCCGTCGATAAAAGTAAACTGCGTAATTTCATGTTAAATCTCCAATGAGGGGAACAATTTAATAGCTATAATAGTTAGAAACCTCTATAACATACTGGCGATTTTCTAACTTACTTTATTATACATTAGTATTTTTAAAATAGTTAGACATTTTGTTGATTTCTTTCAAATTTTTTGAAAAAATATTCCGCTTGATAGGATTGAACTTCTTTTTTATTAAATAGCGTCCAGCCAAATAGCTGTGAACAGTGCGCGTTCATCAAAATGGATAGTTTAATACTGAGAAAATTGAAGCAGGGGAACATTACGGATTTGTGTTTTTTTCTTCGCCTGCAATTTTGTCTGCTAATAGTAGTTTAATTTTTCGGAATTCTTCTTCTGAGAGTTCTCCTTTATCTCGCAAATCGCGAAAGTTGGAAAGAATTGCGTGAGGGCTGAGGAATGGCTCTTCTTTGGATGCCTCTTTAAGTCGACGAAAAACGTACAATGACAAGGCTATAAATATAACCAATCCCACAATGGTCATTATCCAAGTGGTAACGGAAAATTCAGGAAGGGTAGCTGACGAAATCAAAAGAATTCGCCAAAAGCAGGTAAAAAACATTTAACCGCTACAGTTTGTCTAAACGGAATACTCACAAAAAAAATAATTCACTATATTTTTCTTTCCGATTAGAATTATAACGTATAATTAGAAAAGAGGAATACAAATTTTAAAAAAATCATTAAAATTTTTAAAAATTGTGATGCGACAGTTGCGAGAAAGTTCTGGTGAGTCGGAGTGCGAATGCCCCCGGAATATAGCAATTGCGAGTTGCGAGAAAAGTAAACTCTACACACGACTCGCAATTACATTTTCAGTATTAGTTATAGTCATATATGAAATATTCAGCTTGTATTCTATTGCATTTGGAAATGATCCTTTTTTAGCGGGTGGAAATCGGGCAGCGCAAGATGTCCAGAAGACCTATTTGCGCCAAAACGATTTTTATATTCCTTATAAGTTGAATGACGAGTCAGACGCGCAAGCTCCGTTAAATTTGTATTGTTCCAAGAATTTGGGTCGATCGTGGGAGTTATTTAAGTCTCTAATTCCCGCTAATGAACCTAACGGGGCGCGCCAGTTTAATATTCGGGTTGACGCTGACGGCGAGTATTGGTTTATAATTCTACCTAGCCGAATAGAAAATAGTCCAAATCCCAACTTGGGATATCGCCCCCATTTGCGAATTGTCGTCGATACGATGGCTCCGATATTGAAAATTGAAACGCAAAAGACGGATAACGATAAAATCACGATTTTTTGGACGATGACGGACCGCAATCCCAGTGTAGATTCCGTGCGTTTTTTCCAGCGTTATTCAGAGACTGCGGACTGGTCGGAAATTAATCTAAATTCCAAGTCAGTCGTCTTGTTTAACAATCCGGACGGCGCCAGCGGCGCGACAGGGCAGTTTACGGTACAGGTTTCGCATGGCGTTTACCAACTCTTTATTAAAGGTGAAGCGTACGATAAAGCTAAAATTCCAACGGTTACTTTGTGGACCGTGTCGATGACAGGGACAAACGTCGTTTTACCGGGAACGGCAGTTCAACAGGGCGTTGGGACTGACGCATTAGGACGAGGCGAGTTTAAGTCAGCGTTTCTCAATCCAGAAACCGGTTCTACAAGCCCGTCAAGCGCCGAAAATTCTCCAACGCCTATTACGCCAGGCGGTTCCATAGGGTGGTCCGCAAATAGACCGGGAACGCCAAACCCTGCCAGAGGCGAACGTTCCATATTGTCGCCCCGGACAGTTGTTTCATCCTTAAAAGTGATTAACAAACCCCACTTTGATTTAGATTATGACATTACAGCTGTAGGTCATTCAGGCGTTGGGGCAGTAGAGGTTTGGGCAACGCGCAATCACGGAACTGATTGGTTCCAGCTTGCCAAAGATAACGATAATATCACCCCGGTTGCGATAGATTTAACGGAAGATGGGATTTATGGACTAAAATTAGTTCTGGAAAATGGCGCTGGAATCAGGGGTGGACGTCCACGTCCTGGCGAGACGCCTTCATCGTGGCTTGTTTTAGACAGAACTGCCCCTACTGGAGAATTGACATCTGCAGAAATTCGGGTAGATTCCAATATTCCACAGATGCGTTTGCGTTGGGGTTGTACAGACGAGTACCCGTCTCAGACGCCAGTGGCTTTATACTGGAGCCGCGACGGTCAGGAGCCGTGGAGCCTCATTGCTGACCAGTTGCCAGCAGTGGGAGACTATCTGTGGACGATGCCTAACGATGTGCCTGCTCGAATTGTTATAAAAATGGAGATGCAGGATAGAGCAGGGAATATCAGTACTCACATTTCGCGACCGATTGCTGCTGATGCATTTGTTCCCCAAGGTTATATCAGAGGGATTCATACCACAGAATAGGGTAGTTGTTAGCTGCTAGCCTCTAGCTATTAGCTTGTGGATTCGAGGTTCTTGCAGTTACGTCTGGAACCTAAATTAACCAAGATAGCGGTCAGGCGCTAAATAAAATGAAGTTCATCGACCTTTTCGCCGGCATTGGCGGCATCCGCATTCCGTTTGACGAGTTGGGGTATACGAACGTATTTGCCTCGGAATGGAATTCAGCCGCGTGCGACACGTACGAGGTGAATTTCGGTCATCGCCCGGCAGGAGACATAACTCAAATTGATGCCCGGGACATACCTGCTCACGATATTCTTTTGGCTGGATTCCCGTGTCAGGCGTTTTCTATCATGGGGAAAATGAAGGGTTTCGACGACGCCCGGGGAACAATGTTCTTTGAAATCGCCCGAATTCTGGATTATCACAAACCGAAGACGATTCTTTTGGAAAACGTCAAGCAGCTTACAACGCACGACAAGGGGCGAACGTTTGCCGTGATTCTGGAATTGCTGGATCAGCTGGGGTACCACGTCAAATGGAAGGTGTTGAACGCTCTGGATTTTGGGGTTCCTCAAAAGCGGGAGCGAATCATTATCGTTGGGTTCCGAAAAGCGAAACAGGCGAAAGCGTTCAACTTCGATTTCCCGGTTCAGCCGTACAATCTGGCAGACGTTTTAGAGCCGGACGACGCGGTGGATAAATCTCTATTTGCTTCTGAACGAATCATCAAAAAACGCATGGAAAGCGTTACTGGCAAGGACGTTTTCTATCCGTCGATTTGGCACGAAAACAAGGCGGGCAACATTTCGGTTCTGAACTATTCCTGCGCTTTGAGAACCGGCGCGTCGTACAATTATCTGCTCGTCAACGGCGTTCGTCGCCCGTCCGCCCGAGAATTGCTTCGTCTGCAAGGATTTCCCGACACGTTCAAGATTGTCGTATCGCTGCAGGAAATCCGCCGACAAACCGGCAACGCCGTCGCCGTCCCGATGATTCGCGCTGTAGCAAAGAAGATGGCGGAGATTCTTGTAGGCAGGTAGGCAAGCCTTGATACGTAAGCCCCCGGAAACGGCGGCTTTTCGCTGTAGCAACTAAAAAAATTACAAAAAACGCTCTCTGAACTCTTGTATCTCAATTTGATATCGCGTATAATAGCAGTTGGGCAAAGCTGAGTTTGTTTCAACCGAATGGAGGGGCGTTATGACTGGTCCTGTATTATTGATTCTTCTGCTTGTCGCTCTTTGCGGGATCGTTGCTTATTTTTGCATTGCAGGGAAGTCCCAAACGGCGGCAAAATCCACCAGGCAAAGCTTAGGGGATTTGAAACCCGTGCCGGAACTGGTTCAATGGTATCAGGAGGCAGCGGCGCAAGGGGATATCGAATCGCAATTTCTGCTTGCCAGCTGTTACTTTTACGGCATCGGCGTGAAAAAAGACAAAGCTGAAGCAGTAAAATGGTTTCGTACCGTTGCCAACCGAGGCGACGCAGACGCTCAGCGCAGAATGGGCGACTGTTATTTTTACGGAGAAGGCGTTGACGTAAGCGAAGAAGAAGCGTTGAAATGGTATCGCAAAGCGGCAAAGAACGGGAACGTCTTTTCTCAGGCGTTTCTCGGCAAATGCTACTTTTTCGGAATAGGGACGCCGGTCAACGCATCGGAAGCGATTAAATGGTATATTGAGGCGGCAAAACAGGACGATAAAGAATCCATCATGGTATTAAAACGACTGGGCATTAACCCTATGTTTACTGAAGATATCGATACAGATAACCTTCAGGACTGGATTCAGCATACGCTTCACAAGCTATTGGGAATTAAACCCAAAATCAATCAGGACGAAGATAGAGGATAGCTTTTAATAATTCCCATGGATTCCCTTTCTCCCCAACAGCGGCGATTCGCCATGCAGCAGGTGAAAAGCGAAGACACGACTCCCGAAAAAGTCGTGCGGTCGTACTTGCACCGGCTGGGATTTCGATTTCGCCTACACGTCAAAAACCTGCCGGGAAAGCCGGATATCGTCTTGCCGAAGTACCGGACGATAATCGACGTTCGCGGCTGCTTTTGGCATCAGCACGTTTCCCCAACGTGTACGAGAAACAAAAGCCCAAAAGCCCATTCCGGGTACTGGTCGGAGAAGTTCAGAAAGAACGTCGAACGCGACAAACAGCACGAACGCGACTGGCGGGCGCTGGGCTGGAAGGTCATTGTCGTTTGGGAATGCGAAGCGAGTTCGGAAGCAACGCTCAAGAGAATCGTCAAACGTCTTAAATCTCAAAGGTAATATCATGTCAATATTTAGAAATGCGATAATTATTTTTGCTCTGCTGGCGTCACACGTTTGGGCGGCGGAATACTACGTCGACGCCGTCAACGGGTCGGACGAGAACGAAGGAACGAGTCCGAAGACTGCGTGGCAATCGCTCGACAAAGTCAACCAGACGGAACTGCAGCCGGGAGACAAGGTTCTCTTTTGCTGCGGGCAGATTTGGCGCGGTACGCTTAAAATTCATTCAGGCGAAGAGGGGAATCCGGTTGTCTTTTCCTCTTACGGGACGGGGCTAAAGCCGCGAATTCAGGGCAGCGTCGATCTTTCCAGCCCGGACTGCTGGCTTCCCGCCGGGGAAAACCTCTGGAAAACCAAGTCGGACAGTTACGCGTTGGCGGATCGGGAAACGCCGTTTGCTCAAACGATGTCTCAATGGCATTTGTACTGCGAAGGGGAGGGGAAGGCGGAACTCAAGACGGCAAAAAACAAAAATGGACAATTCGCTTATCGAATACTCTGTAACGAAAAGGGCGTCAGCTCCAATCAGATTCAGTTTACCAATTCGCCGTTTGAGATAGCCGCCGGTCAGGGCTTTCTTCTGAAATTTCGCGCTCGCGCCAGCAAACCGTTTACAACGTCAATGCCGGCGCTAATGCAGTATCGAGCGCCTTGGGGATCTTACGGAAGCGTTACAAGCGCTGATAAAAGCGACGTCTTGTCGTTTTCTCCTCAATGGCAGGAATACTCTCTGATTTATCTTCCGGATCAAACGGCGCAGGACGGTCGAACGACGTTTTTTATCGGCGATTCCATTCCGGACGGCTGCGCCTGGGACTTCATTCCCATCGAAGCGAAAGCTGTTGACGTTACAACGCTCGGGCTTATCGCCGACGTCGGCAACGTGATTGTCGTTGAAAATGGTCAGAAAACTAAAAAGGCGTTATTCAAGCGCTGGAGTTTGGACGACCTCAAACAGCAGGGGGACTTTTTTTCCTCGCCGTTTTCCCCTCAGCCCGGCGCCAGAGCGCTTTACGTCTACAGCAAAAAGAATCCGGCGGAAGCGTACTCGTTCCTTGAAGCGGCGATTCGTCAGCATACCGCCGAGATGACCGATCAAAGCTGGTTTATCGTTGACGGGCTGGCGTTTGGATATACCGGAGCGCACGGGATCAAAGGCGCAGACGTTCACGACGCGATAATTCGCAACTGCGACTTCTTTTGGATCGGCGGCTCTCATCTGTATTCGCATGACGGGAAACCGACTCGATACGGCAACGGAATCGAGTTCTGGTGCGGAGCGAAAAACAATCTGGTGGAGAACAACCGCTTTTGGCAGGTTTACGACACCGCTATGACCAATCAGGGACCTGACGACTGCCGGGTAGAGAACATGGTTTGGCGCGGGAACGTAACCTGGCTTTGCGAGCAGAGCTACGAAACCTGGCTGTCGGGAAAGCAAACGACCGTAGACGGGCTGGTTTTTGAGAACAACGTCTGTTACGATTCCGGGTTCGGCTGGTCGCACGAACAGCGGCCGGACAAACGCGGAACGCCGATGCTCAGTTACGGCTTTGACGTCAAGAGTTTGAAAATCACGTACCGCAACAACAAGTTCTGCCGGGCGGCGAATACGATGCTGTGGTTCGGCAACAACCGCGTTGAAGAACCCGGCTGGGACATCGACTACAACGTCTACTGGCAGGGCGCGAGCCGCGCTGGCGGAAATGACGAGGTTATGTCTCCGAAAAAGCAGGATTCGAAGACACCCGCTTCCAATCAGGAACCGACCTTGTCGGGCGGGGATGACCAGCAAGAGCAGAAGCTGTTCCGATGGAAGAACGCATATATGGGCGTCGATTTTAAGGAATACCAGCAGAGAACCGGCTGCGACGCCCATTCCCGCTGGGAGAAAATCCCGGAAACGGAATTTGAGGACTATTAATCAACGGGTATAATCCCCTTAGTACGCTTTTTCCAATATTTCAATAATTTCGGCAATGGAAAGCTGTTTAGGGTTGCCATCCATACTGTTTCCAAGCGATCCTCGCGCAATAGAGGGGATTTGCGATAAATGAACGCCTAGTTGACTCAATTTTTGAGGAAGGTTAAGGGCGGAACATATTTGTATAATTCGTTGAATAAATTCATCAACACAATCGGAACTGTATCGTCTTGGCGGCGGTAAAAGAAAGTTGGCTAAAGCGCTTAGTTGTGCCATTGCTTCTTGTTTGTTGACTTCTAAAGCAATTGGCAGCATGCAAGCGCAAGCAATTCCGTGAGGCGTTTTAGCTTGAGCGCCCAAAGCCGCCGCTACCCCGTGCGCCATTCCTAACCCGGAATTAGCTAAACACATTCCTGATAATAATGCTGCGTGAGCGACTTTTTCTCTTGCGTCCCGATTTTGAGGGTTCTCAAATGCGATTTGAAGAGAATTCCAGATCAATCCCAACCCCTGAATTGCCAGCGCTTGCGGAATCGGCTTGGCTTTACGAGAAATAAAACTCTCAATCAGCTGAGTTAAAGCGTCTATGCCGGAAGTGGCCGTAATATGGGGAGGGCAGAAGGTTGTTAATTCCGGGTCGACAAGAGCGACTTTTGGCATAAGACTGCTATGACGCAAACTCTTTTTGACGCAGGGATCAGAGACAGAAATAACAGCGTTTTTTGTTGCCTCGGAACCGGTCCCAGCAGTAGTAGGAATCGCAATAAGAGGCAACGCGTCCTGTTGAAGAGCCGCTCCCGTCCCCACGCCTTCGAGAAAATCTCGTATGGAACGACCGTTTGCGTTCACAAGCATGGCAGCAACGGCTTTTGCGGTATCGATAGCAGAACCGCCGCCGAGGGCAATGATTGACGTTTCGGCTAAGGAGGTGGAACGGTTCAGTTCAGCATTACATTCCAATACTGCTTTGTCGATTTGTTCGACGGATGGTTCTCCATGAACATTAATCGTTAACAGAACGTCAATTTTGTTATTTTGAAGCGAAACCGTCAATTCGTCTAAAACGCCATTTTTCTGTAGAGTTTTAGAGCCGCAAAAAACAATCGTCTTTGTTCCCCATGGCTTTGCCAAAGTTCCAATTTCAGAGCTTCGACCCCAGCCATAAACAATGACGTTAGGAGCAAGAAAATCGTAGGAATCTGTATTGGAAATCATTTCTGTCTGGTTGTGAATTGCGAAAGGATATTGTGAGGCGCTTGCATAATTCTGAATTCCTGCCTGCCTACTGCCTTATTATTTTCCTGACGTTATCCATTGTAAAGCGCGCGCGATTTGAGGGTCGATAACTGGCGCGGTGCGGTTTTCCTCACCTGCTCGAACGGGAGGGACGATAGGAGTTCCGTCGTCGCCCTTTTCCGGATTGAGAAGAATGTCTAAAAACTGATACCGCCACAATATTTTTTCTGACTGGTATGAATTTAATTTAACAACGATGTCAGGCGTAACTCCCCATTCGTCTTCTTCTGTAAACCCGGGTTCTCGATGAATGTTTTTCCCGTTGGGGCGATAATACCCGCTTGTTGTGAGTTTTAACGCGCCGCCTTTGACGTCAATGACATTTTGCACAGAACCTTTTCCAAAACTGCGTTCGCCAACAATCTTGGCTCGGTTGTGATCCTGCAAACAGGAAGAAACGGTTTCTGAGGCTGAAGCGCTGTACTGATTAATCAAAACCGCCATCGGAACATTGGTAATCGTTTTTCCTTTGCTTGCGAACCACGTTTTTTCGTCTGTAGCGCGTCCTTTAATGCTGACGATAGCTCCCTCGTCGATAAACATATCGCAAACTTCAATAGCTGCCGCCAAAGCGCCGCCTGGATTAAACCGGAGGTCAAGCAGAAGTCCTCGCATTCCAGAATCCGTCAGCTTTTTTAGAACCGTTTTAAGTTCTTCAGACGTCTTGTGTGAAAAAGAGGAAATGCGAACATACGCTATCTTGTTGGGAACGTCAATCCAGTAATTCCAGGAATCATCTGCGTTTCGACTACAGCCGCTGATGGTGGGCAGGTTGATTAAATCTCGGGTAACAGTAACGTCAAACGGTTCCTTCTTCTTGCGTTTAATGGTAAGTGTAAGGCGAGAGCCGATTGGACCGCTCATCTTTTCGGAGGCTTCGTCCATCGTCATGTCTTTGGTTGGAATCCCGTTGATGGCAACGATAATGTCGTCTGGGCGAATTCCCACTCGATAGGCTGGCGAATCCGCCAAGGGGGTAACGACCACGAATTTGTCTCGCTTTTTTTCGTAGTTGATGCCGATGCCGCCGAAACGGTTTTCAATATCCGTTTTAAACTCATCAACGGCGTCGTCGGGAATGTAAACGGAGTGCGGATCGAGTTTTCTCAAAACGCCGTCGATTGCCGCTTGAATAAGTTCCTTTTTGTCAATCGGTTTAACGTAGTATTCTTCAACCTGATCTATCGTATCGATTAATAACTCATACAGAGCGTAATTTTCATCGTTGATTTTTTGTAAACGCTTTTCTTCCTCTTCCTGCTGCGCTTTTTTCTTGTCTTTTTCCGCGTCGGCTTTCGTTTCGGCATTTTCCGCTGTGGGATTTGTTTTTTCTTCCGCCGCTTGAGCGATAGACCTGTCAGGTTCGGCTGCGATTGCCAGACCGCTCAGCTGAGCTGGTCTCAAAATAAACGCTAATGCCACAATTGAAAAAAGAAGAAGCGAAATTCGCATAACCGGTTTGCGAAGGACGTAATTGTTCAACGTTTGAATTGTCATTTCGATAGATCCTGTTGGTTGATATTTTAATCTGTTCAAGAAATAATAGCGCCTAGCCGCTAGCTCCTAGCTTTTAGCTCGGTTATTCTTGTTTCTTGCGATAACGCACGAATCAGGTTTATCAAGCTAGTGGCTAGAAGCTAATTAGCAATTGACGCAAAGCGCCTCAATAATTCCTAATTCCGAATTCCTAATTGCTAATTCGTTTCGGTATAATTATTGTTAGTCGTCTAAGGCTTTGACTTTAAAGCTCTTAATGAAAACGACGCTACCGGGATCGTGAGCTTGAATGGCAAACGTGCCTTTTCCAAGTTTACGATTTTCCCAACCCTTAGGCGGAACGATGTCTTTCGGTTCGACCCAATCGGCGCAGATTTTACCGTTAATCATCGTGGTGATGCGAGATCCCTGAACGACAATGTCGTAAACGAACCATTCGTCATCGACAGCCGGAGCAGGGTTGACCTGGCAAACGTTGTAAATGCTGGCAGTTTTCTGCGGGTCGCCGTGAGTGTTGGCAACCTGGCATTCGTAACCGGTGGTTGGCCAGCCGTTTTGCTGGAATTTTGTGTGAATATAAATGCCGCTGTTGGCGTTCTTTTTTGTCATGACGACAATTTGAGCGTGGAAATTTTTCCAGCAATGGTTATGAACGTCGCCTTCATAGAACAGATGGCTGCAAGAGCCGTTGACGCGCAGTAAACCGTCTTCGACCTTAAATGAGTCGGCGTTTCCTCCGGCTTTCCAGCCGTCCAGGTTTTTACCGTTGAACAATTCAACAAAATCTTCGTCAGCATACGCGCAGCAAGCCAACGATGCAACCATTGCGAGTGATAAAAGTAATCTCATTGTAAACCTCGAAAAAATTGTACACCTTGAAAAAACAGTAGGGCTAGGGGGATTCAGAACGGTTAATCGTACCAGATTTTAACCAGAAACAGCCCTTCGGGCGGAGCGGTAACGCCCCCCAAGGACCGGTTTCGAGATTCGAGCATCTGGTCGATACATTCAGGCTGCAATTTTCCTTTGCCAATGTCGGCAAGAGTTCCAGCAATAATCCGAACCATATTATACAGAAAACCGGTTCCCTCAACTTCGATGATAATCAGATTGACCCCGGCGCTTGGGCACACAGCAGGTTCAACCGTTAAATCGAGGATCGTCCGAATGGTGTTGTCTCGCTTGCCGCCAGAGTTGACAAACCCGTAAAAATCGTGAGTTCCAACAAGTTTTTGCGCGGCAAGACGCATAAGGGCAATGTCTAACGGATCTCGAACGCCCCAAGCGTGAGAACGGAGAAATAAATCCCCTTGCAGTTCTTTAGCGTTATAAATAACGTACCGATAGCGTTTTCGAGTCGTGTCGCCAATAGGGTTGAAACTGTCTTCCGCTTGCCAGGATTGAAGTATTCTTACATCGGGGCTTAATCGACTGTTAATAGCTCCCGCCCAATGGGCAGGACGAATTTCACGGTCGGTATGAAAAGCCGCCACCTGACCGAGCGCATGCACGCCGGCGTCAGTGCGGCTTGACCCTTTAACTTCGATTACTGGAATCCCGGGTTGCAAAGGACGTTTATCTAATGGCGTTCCGTCAGGATATACCAACGACTCAACCACGTCTTCTATAAGACCTTGAACGGTTCGCAAGCCCGGCTGACGCTGCCAACCGGAAAAATGCGTCCCGTCGTACGCGATTGTCAATGCAATGTTCCGAATTGGTTTAGCGGGACTTTGCACTGGGCGCTCGGCTGTTTCTGGAAGACGGTTATTGTGAGTATTTTCGGACATGTCGATAAACCTGATTTCCTAATTACCTCATTGTAACCGCAATAGGAATTCTTTGCAATAGGGGG
>JAZQDP010000064.1:0-2186 GCA_045546875.1 Thermoguttaceae bacterium
GATGAACAAGATCGATGGAGAAAAGCGATTCGCGCGTCTTGACGATGTAGCCCATGTTGTACACGCTCCAGACGGCAGGCGCGGCGCCCGATACGACCGTCTCTTTGACCTCTCGGAAAACTTTTTCGAACGCCGCTTCAAGCTTCTCCAAAGCAGCGAACCCTCGAGCGGCGCCGTCGCGAAGATACGCGCCGTAGTCCCTCGGCGCAACGAGTTCCGTCTCGCGATTCCATACGGCAATCGCGTCCTCGGGTGCGAAGCCGCACGGGCGAGTGGATGAGGTTATGTCTCCGAAAGAGTCGGTTTTGGCGCTTCCCGCTTCCACTTGGGAACCGACCCTGTCGGGTGCGGAGACCGTCGCCGGTTCGCCGTACGCGTTCTTCTTCCAAACAATGGACGACGTCAACGCCGCGGCGCCTATCGAGCCGATAAATTCACGTCTGTTCATGAAGTTGTATTTCCTTTCATGAGATTATGCCTTAATGGCGGGGTTCTCTTCGTTGTAAAGTTACAGAGATTTCTGCTATTTAATCGCTCCGATGCCTTGCAGGATTCCAGCAATGCCAACGCCCGCAACGTCGTCGATTATCAGACCGTCGTCGTCGAACTTGTAGAAGTTCATAACGGTCGTAGAGAATTTGCGACCGTTGGGCTGAATGCCCGCGAACGGCTGCGAGCCGGTAAACGTCCCTGAACAAGTCCATTGTACGGCGACTGTATGTTCGTCAGCAACCATGTCCTCAAGCTTCCATTGAACGTCGGGAAAGCTCGCCCTCATCATCGATACAACGCTCAAATACCCCTCCGCCCCCATGAGCGGTTCGGGTGAGACCGGAGTCTTGAATGCGGCTTTTGCGGAAATGAGCTTGTTTCCCAATTCCAGGTCGTTTGTGTTGATGCACTTCTCAAAAAGGCGCATGTTTTCTCGATTTCTTTCAATGCGTTGATTCATAATAGTTCTCCTTGATCGCGTCCGCGTGGATGCGATAGTTGATCTTTACCAGTTCTCGCTTCGCGCATAAGTTCCGCCATAACGACCTGACTGGGTAATCATGCCGATGGCGTTCGCAGCTGTTATCCATTTTGTCGGACTGAGGATAAAGCGTCCAGCCAATTATCTTTTCTAACCCTACCGAATTCGGTGGGTTTAGAATTGGGATTACAAAGCGCTTCCCCATCGTGTTTTTCGGAGCACATCCAATAACCCTATTTAAATTATACCCGCACGCAAGGAATATGTCAATTCAGTTTTACAGAGATTTCGAGAAAAAACTTTGACGGGTCAGATAGCAGCCTTTTTTTAAGCCGCAAAGAACGTATAGAACTCATAGTTATTAAAAATTTGCGAACTTCGCGAACTAGAGCGTGAGATTACTTCGGCGGACTTACGTCCGCGATCCAGAAAGGTTTTTGGCTACGTCGAAGTCGTTCAGCGGGCAAATAAACTTCGGCGGCTGATACAGCCGCGATCCAGCGGGTCGGAGCGGTAATTCTGCGAAAAAGATTTTTGGAGGCTGCCGCCGCAAGCGACAAATTCAAGTTTCCCTCGCCGTCCGCTCGGTATTGCTTTTTTATTTTCAATCGTTTATAATCTCTGGTAGTTGGAAACGCAAGGATTGCTGGTTTCCAGGTTTTATCCCGCCTAAACAATACGAAAGAAGAGGTTTGAAATGCTAAAACGAATCTGTGTTACTGCGCTGGCGCTCATTGGCGCGGCGTTCTGGACGTCTGCCCTGCAAGCGGAAGAAACGGCCCCGGAGCCGTTGATGGAATTGGTCGGTTCCCTTTCCGGCTCTGAACTGCAAACGCTGGCTAAAGCTCTGCACAGCTGCAATCTGACGCCGAAGGAGTCGCTCCTTCAAGTTGAAAGCTCTGGATCGGATCCGTATTTCCATATCGTCAAGGGATTCCCCGCAGGCAAGTACCGAATGGTTCTCTACTTCAATCAGGATATCGAATCGATTCGGAAATGGCAGCTGTTCTGGGCAACCGCTCAGAGGGGATACAATCCCGACGCGTCCGAACACAGCTCAATCCCGATTATGAACAACGGCGTTCCTTGTGTTACAATCGATTTTGACGCTCTTGAGGATGTAACAACGTTTCGACTGGATCCGCCGGATCGGCTTGACGTTTGGAATATAACCAAAATTGACCTGTTCAAGCGGACGGACAATCCGATAGTC
>JAZQDP010000065.1:0-3167 GCA_045546875.1 Thermoguttaceae bacterium
TAGGGCGCCGATAAGGAAAAACTATAACAGGCGCTCGCTCAAATTTTGGGGGGCAGAAAAAATGAAGGGCGGTAATGGAGTTCGCGAAGCGAACGGAATTACGCTTAGGCGAGCTGGAGAACGATATGGCGTTCGATAAAAAAAGCGGAAGCTGTCGCTTCCGCCTAATTTTTTAAAACTTCGCGAACTTTGCGTACTTCGCGTGAGATTTTCTTTTACTATTTAACCGTTTTTCCCTTTTTTCTGCTCAAATACACCAACCCGACAACGCCGAGAATCATCATCGCCCATGTGGTGGGTTCGGGGACAATGGTAGCCGTAAGGTAAAGATTGCCGCCTGAGCCAACAAGATTAAACGGACCGGGGTTGCGTAACAAATACGTATAATCGCCATCCTCTACGTTAGCGCCATCGACAAGCAGGTACCAGCACTTGTTTATCGCCCAGGAGCCTTCATCGCCCTTAAGAAATTCAAGGGAAATCAGACCGCTATCGCTGGGATCGAACACAAACGACCCGTCGTTAATAAACAGTACGTCGTGATGGTCAACGTCCTCTTTGTTGCCGGGGAAAGATCCGAACTCAAACAGCACGGTTCCGTTTTCTCCAAATATCACGTCCCCGGTAACATTGGCATTACCGACAAGATCAGCATCGTCAAAGGAGCCGGGGGAGAACGTACCCTTATCTATGTCCAAGGTCGCCTCAAAATAACCGGAGAAATCCACTCGACCAGAGGAAATAACGAAGCTCTCAGCTTGCACTAACCCTTCAGCCTCGGCAACAATTTGCAATGCACCGTTGCCGGTTTTCTCAACAACGCCGTCGCCAAGAATCTTCAACATGTGTCCTTCAATTTCTTCCATCGTTAGCTGTCGCGTTTTCGTTTCCGTATTCAATTCGAGCATTGTTTTGTTTTCGGTTTTCTTATTCAACGTAAATACGCCGGAATAATCTTCTATTTCGTCGAACTGAACGGTCAGCTTGCCATCGTTCTGGATCGTCGTCGCGTTGAAGCGAAAATGGTTTGTCGTATCCTGGGTTTCTGTTCCAGGAATAAAATCTCTGCCATAAACGGTAACGTCCGCCTCACTGATTGACGTGGAACCGGCGTAAATGCCGCCATTGAACGTATAAATGCCTTCGCCTACAAACGACAATTTATCCTTGCAGAAAATGTCGTTCGCTAAAGCTTCGCCCAGCGTCGATTCATCTCCCGTAGCTACATTGTTGAAAAAGTTGGCTTCCGCTGTGTCTTGATCAACCGTGCCATCAAAAGCAACGCCGCCACCCGATTGGTAAATCGCGCCGCCGTTAATCGCCTTGTTATTTTTGATAGATAAAACATAATTCGATGTAAAATCAATGTTGCTCTTAGCGTCGTTGTAAATCGCGCCGCCCTTGCCTTTTTCAGCGTAATTTCGATTGAGTACAACTTCTTCGTTAGCATAAAAGCTCAAGTCGCCGATATTTGTCGCGCCAGCGGCGGCGGTTCGGTAAATAGCCCCGCCGGAACCGGTATTTGCTGTGTTGTCTGTAATAGCAATATTTTCCAAGGCTTGAAACATCGTTGACCCGTCGGATGTGGCAACCTCGTAAATCGCGCCGCCGCTTCCTTCAGCCTCGTTATATTTTAAGGTAAGATTCGTTCCATTGATTAAATTCGTTTTCGACTCGAGATAAATCGCGCCGCCATTCTCTCGAGCGGAATTATGGTTAATATCCAAGGCAATGGATTTCAGTGTGAAATCATAATCAGGCGAGGAGTTGTAAATCGCGCCGCCGCTTCCTTCAGCCACGTTATTTTGAATACTCATCTTGTGCTCGGAATTCATATTGATCTCGGCTTTAGCGTTATAAATAGCTCCGCCGGAACCGCCCGCCTTATTGCGGGAAATCGTTACCGTGCCGCTGTCGCAATTATTCTGGATAGAAAGCAACGCTTTGCTAGTGGCGGAGGAATCGTTATAAATCGCGCCGCCGTCGCCGGTAGCGAAATTGTTTTCAAAAGTTATTGTTCCTTTCTGCTCGTTCGTAGAGTCCTCCTGCGCGTTCATAGTGATCCGCAACTCTTTTGCCGTGGAATAAATCGCCCCGCCCTTGCAATCATCTGTTTCCAAGGCGCAACCTGCATAATTTTTAGTACCATCAGAATTAGTAACTGAATCGGTATAATGATAACCAGCATAGTTCTCACTAAGAGTTAAGCTGCTGTTTGTAGCGGCAATTGAGATAACATTTCCAGCTGAATTACCGTTGTAATCGCCGCTATAAATGGCGCCGCCGTTGCCGGCAGGAGTGTAATTTCGTTTAACTGTTAACTCTGCGACAGCTTTAATATCGATGCTGGCGCCTTCGTTATAAATAAGCCCGCCGGAACCGGTATTTGCGAGGCTGTCTGTAGTGATGACCTTATTGCCGTCAATGGTAATCTTTGTAGCTGCTTCGCCCTGGTTATAAATCGCGCCGCCGCTAGTCGCTGCGGTATTCGAATCAATAATCACGTTTCTAGCTTTAGCTTCAAGAGTTACGTTAGAGCCAACGCTGTAAATAGCTCCGCCGGAACCTGCAGTTGCTTCATTATTCACCAGGTTTACACTGTGCCCGGTAGAGGCGATTTTAACGGTGGCGATGCCTTCGTCGTTGCCAGAGCCATCGTTATAAATCGCGCCGCCGTTCTTAGCGGTATTGGCGCTGATTTTGGCAAGACCTGTGGAGGACTGGAGCGTTACCGAAGCGCCTTTGTTGTAAATAACTCCGCCGTCGCCATTGGTAGATTTGTTGCTTGTAATGGTCAATAGACCTGTTCCTGAGTCAGTACCGTTGAGGCTGCTTAACGCCACTGTTTTCGCAAAGCTGTTCTCGCCGGAATCGTTATAAATCACGCCGCCATCGACGCCAGCTTTATTACCACTAACGTACATTTCGTTATTTGTCGCGATGAGGGTTGTGCTCCCATTGCCTTCGTTGTAAATCGCACCGCCGGATGCGTAGGCTTCGTTATTCGTCAAGCTTAATTTTCCACCGGATGTGATATTAATATCGCCGCTTGAATCGCTATACATAAAACCGCCGGAATTGGCTGTGTTCGAAGAAAGGCGCAGGATGCTACTCGTGGAGGTTGAGGTAAGGGAAACATCGCCGTCGCCGGTAGAGTAAATCGCCCC
>JAZQDP010000066.1:0-1614 GCA_045546875.1 Thermoguttaceae bacterium
GATCTTGCGAACCGTCGGGAAATACTGGCTTTTCTACCGATTCCGTCGAAAATTCCGGCCTTCAAAAAATGACGTCTGCGAACCGCGTTTTTTCTTGTAAAAACAACGGGTTACATCAAAAAATGCAACCCGTGTTCAGTCTGGCTGCCCTCGCTGGACAATCTTCGAACGATATTATAACGCGGCTTCGCGCCCACCGTGCCGAAGTTTTGGCCATTAAAGAGCAACTGGAATTTGTTCGCCAGAAATTCGCGGCGTGATCTTTTCTTCTTTGAAACATTTTCTTTCGTAGAATTCCGATCGCTTGCCTTTGTTGAACTCGCTAACAGGGCGATGATAGCCCATGACGCGCGTCCATATTTCGCATTTTTGACGTTCGTTGTCTTCCAATTTAACTTCGTCCATTATCGTTTCCTTTCAAAATGAATTGTTGCTGCATAATATGATCGGCGACGCCTTGATTTTGAATGCACCGGAAGCGCGGATTTATTTTCATTTCGGCCAGCACTTCTTTAACAACGCCGATAAATTCTTCCAATTCGACGCCACGTTCAACATTGAAGGTTAAAGAGCAACGCCGGCGCGGTAAATATCCGCCCCATGCGCCGTTCACTTTCATAACGTAAACGTCGGTTTGCTTCTTCCGTTCACTTATCCGGGCGTCCCGTTCTTGTTCCGCTGCCGGATAATCCGGAAAAGGTATTCCTAATTGATCGTCTTTCATTGCTGCTTCTCGTCAAGTTTGATCATACATTCCACAACGTCGCCGTATGTAACAACATAACGGCGGCAATTTTCGCGGGGACGTGTCGGAAGATTATTCGCCGCGCACCCGGCCGACAATAGAAGGATCAACAATAGAATTATAACAATCGCAAGGACTTTTAATAGTCTTGACAACTGTTCTAATTTCGCCGATCGTATTGTTGGCGCGTTCGTCTGCTTCGATATAGTTCGCCATTTCATTTCTGCACCCTTTCAATTCGATTTTACATTCGTTTTTTTCGGCCGTTATAGTGTCGATTTTATTTCCGCGATAATCCCACAAAAAATAAAAAATGACCGCACAGGCGGCCAGAAAAACGTCAATAAATAAATGTATATTCCGGATCATATCAAGCCCTCACAAAAATTTTGAACTTTCTTAATGCGCTTTCCCCAGCCGTTACCAAAAGTTTTCCACGTCGGCAATGTTTCGTAATAATCCAATCTTGCGTCCATGTATTCTTTTAATACCGGTTTGAGCGGTTTACTCCAAGCCGCGCCGATTGTCTGATTGCCGATAACTCCGTCGGCGGTAACTCCGAGCGCCTTCTGCAAGAACTTGATCGGACGTGGCGGTTTGCTCATATAAGCAAAGTCAAGCAAAGCAACGGACAAAGCGTCCGGCAAACGATCGCATTTGTATTTATACCAATAATCACGTTTGCAAATTTCCTTCGCTTGTTCAAGCGTTAAGTTCTCAATATCTAAATTCGGATATTGTTTTTTACTAACGCCGTATTTTGTCGCGCCGCCTGGATCTTTTGGATTATTGACGAAGCCGCCTTCGTTTTCCATAAGAAGATCAAACGCGCTATTCCATATTACTTCTGTCATTTTTGCCGATCCTTT